>NZ_JBSFDD010000025.1:0-130294 GCF_053593715.1 Streptomyces sp. NPDC002125
CGGCGACGTGTGGGCATCTGACGCGGCGGCCATGGGTAGGCGAGGGACGCAGAAGATCGTGCGTGCGGGTGAGGTGACGGCGTCCGACCGGGTGGCCGGTCTGCTCGGAGTGGAGCGGGGCGCGGCTGTCGTCGAACGGTGCCGGATCATGTATCTGGACGGTGTTCCATGCGAGTTGACCGATACCTACTACCCGCTGGAGATCGCCCGGGGTACGGCGCTCGCCGCGCCCGCCAAGATCCCGGGAGGGGCGGTCGGGCTGCTCGCCGGACTCGGGTACGTGGGTGAGCGGGCCCAGGAAGATGTCGCTGCCCGGCTTCCCACCGAGGGTGAGCGGACCTCCCTGTCGATGGAAGCGGGTCAGCCGGTCCTCGAACTCGTCCGGCTCACGCTGGGTGCCGAGGGTCGGCCGATCCAGGCGGATGTGATGGTCATGCCTCCGCATGGGCAGAGGCTGCGGTACGAGATCAGGATCCGATGAGCGTGCCCGGACGCGACGAGGAGCACGTGGACCACCGCTCCCTCCATGAGCGGATCGCCGCCGACCTGCGGGAGGGGATCATGTCGGGAGACCTGGCCCCCGGCGCGAGTCTGCCGTCCACCGCCCAGTTGAAGGAGCGGTTCGCCGCCTCGAACGCGACGGTTCAAAAGGCCCTGCAACTCCTCAAGGGGGAGCGGCTGGTGGTCGGCAGGGCCGGAGCCTCGGTGACTGTTCGCGACCATCGGCAGCGGACGATACGCCCTGCTTCGTACATGGCGCCGGCTGCCGAGGGGGAACCGTATCGCTGGCTCACCGCCGCGGAGGAGTCGGGCAGCCGGGCGCACAGCACGCTGGTGGACGTCGGTGAGGTCGTTCCCCCGGCGGACGTGGCTGATGCGCTGGGGCTGTCCGGGGGAGTCACCGCGATTCTCCGGCGCCAGGTGCTGTCGATCGACGGCGAACCCGCCGAACTCGTCGCCTCCTACTACCCGACAGGGATCGCCGAGGGGACGGCGCTCACCCAGCGCCGCCGGATTCCCGGCGGCACACCCACCCTCCTCGCCGCCCTGGGCTACCCTCCCAGGCTCAGCGTGGACCGGGTCTCCGCGCGCGTTGCCACGCAGGAGCAGTACACGCTGCTCCGGCTCCCCGGTGACCTGCCCGTCCTGCGGACCCTGCGGGTGGTGTTCAGTGACCACGACCGGCCCATCGAGGCGACGGTGATGGTCAAGGCGGGGCATCTCTACGAGGTGCAGTACGAGTTCACGTCCGGACCGTCCGACTGACTTCGGGCCCCGCTCGGGGGAGTGTGCAGATCTCAGTCGCCGGTGTCCCCGGATCGGCGTGCGAAGACCAGGCCGGCGAGGGTGCGGAAGGCGTCTTCCGGCGTGCGGTCACCGAGGGCGTCCGTCAGGTTGCCGCTGAGCAGCAGCGTGGCGAAGCCGTGGGCGAGGGACCAGGCGGCGATGCCCGCGAGCCGGGCGTCGTCACCGCGGTCGGCGTCGGAGAGGCCGCTGACCCCGGCGCGCAGGGCCTCGGTGGCGCGTTCCTTCGCGGCGAGCAGCTCCGGGTCGTCGGCGCGGTGGAGCTCGGGGCGGAACATCACCTGGAAGTGCGCGGGGTGCCCGGTCGCGAAGCGCACGTAGGCCACGCCCCGCTCCCGTAGGTCCGGCGCGTCCGTCAGGGCGTCGGCGAAGAGGGTGTAGCCCTCGGCGGCCACGGCGGTGAGCAGACCGGTGCGGTCCTTGAAGTGGTGGGCCGGCGCGGCGTGCGAGACGCCCGCCCGGCGGGCCAGATCGCGCAGGGACAGGGCGTCGGGCCCTTCGGCCCCGATGACGTCGAGCGCCGCGCCGAGGACGGCGCGCCGCAGGTCGCCGTGGTGATAGGTGCGTTCACTGCTCATGGGACGTACGGTACGCGGAATCTAGGCATTGACAAGTTACCGGGGGGAGGTCCACCCTGGGAATCTAGTCACTGACAAGATGAAGCGCCGAGCGGGAGGCCGACATGTCCGACGAACTGGGGCTCGTACGCAGGATGTGGCATCTGCTGGAGCCGCTGCACGCCGTCCTCTACTACGCGCCGGAGGCCTTCGAGGAGGCTGCCGCGCTCGGCTATGCGACGGACGAGCGCTGGCCCAGCTACTTCGCGTGGCGTGCCGCCCCGCTGGGCGCGGTCGGGGCGGACCGGGTGACGGACACGTTCCACAGCTTCAGTCCGGGGATGACCGCGACCTATGTCCCGGCCGGCTGGTCCGTGGCCACCCCGGACGCGGTGCTCGCGGCCAGGACGCGTGCCGTCAGCCGGGCGTACGGCGCGCTGTTCGGCGACCGGGTCCACGGCCCGGAGTTCGCCGAGGCCGCGGACCTCGCCCGGCGCGCGGCGCTCGCCGCAGATGTGCGGGGGCGCCCGCTCGCGGCGGCCAACGCCGCACTGCCGTGGCCCGAAACCCCGCATCTGGTGCTCTGGCAGGCCGCGACGATGCTTCGGGAGCACCGTGGGGACGGCCATGTCGCGGCGCTCGTGGCGGCCGGCCTGGACCCGGTGGAGTCGCTGGTCTCCTTCGCCGCGATCGGCGCCGCCCGCCCGGAGGTGTTCGCGAGCCGGGGATGGAGCGCGCAGGACTGGGACGCGGCACGCGACAGGCTTGCCGCGCGGGGACTGCTGGAGGCGGACGGGACGGCCACCACCGCCGGGCGGGCACTGCGCGCGGAGGTCGAGCAGCGCACGGACGAGAGCGCGTCGGGCCCCTGGGCGGCACTCGGCTCCGGGGAGCGGGACCGGCTCGTGGAACTGCTGGGGCCGATCTGGGTGGAGGTGATCGGCTCGGGGCTGCTGCCGTCCGAGACGACGCTGGGCATCGGGAAGGTGTGAGCCCGGGGCGCGGCGGGCCGACCCCCGGGTGCGGGTGCGGGTGCGGGTGCGGGTGCGCGTGCCGGCTCACGGCCTTGGGGGCGCCTGCTCACGCGGGCGTCGGATGAGGGGCCTCGGGTACGGACTTCTGGTCACGCAGGCGTCGGGTGAGGGGCCTCGGGTACGGACTCCTGGTCACGCAGGCATGGGGTGAGGGGCCCCACGGCCCGGCGTTCGAGGGGGCCGGGTCAGCCGCCGCACTGTTCCAGCATCATCTCCTTGTCCGCCGAGGTCACGGACATCTCGTACTTGAGGGAGACCTGCGCGAACCGCACCGCGTACGAGCACCGGATCTTCTTGTCCGGCGGCAGCCAGGACGCCGGACCGGAGTCGCTCTTGGAGCCGTTGGCGGGCCCGTCGACCGGGATGAGGTTGAGCGGGTCGTTTATGTCGGCACCCGTAACTGTCTCACCGATCTTCCCGTTATATGCGCGTACGGCTGGTCTCACGCGGGGAGGGTGACTTACACATGCTGGAGTCAGAAGAAGCGGATGCCAGTTCCGGGACACCGGTGCTGCTGCACCGGACAGAACTCGAGGCGCCCCCCATCGACCCACTTCCCTTCGACGGGACCGCGGTCCTTCGGCGAGCGGGTGCCGACGAGGGCAGAACCTTCATCCTCGGACCGGACGGCGGCTACGACCACCACCTGAACCGCTTCCTGCGCGACCTGGAGCACTGGGGCGTGCGATCGGAGAACAGCCGCACCGCCTACAGCACCGACGTCATGCTCTACTGCCGCTTCCTCCACGAGTCCAGGGACGGCAAATCGATCTGGGAGACGGACGGTGCCGACCTCCGCGCTTACAAGGCCGTCCGGCTGCACAGCAGCGGGCCTGGCAGCGTGTCGGTGGCGACCTGGAACCGATCGCTCGCCGCGCTCGACAAGTGGGTGCAGTGGTCGCTGTACGAGGAGTTGTTGTCGGCCGAACCGTTCCGGTACGTCGACAAGACCGTGGTGTCACCACAGGGACCGAAGCGGGTACGGGTCAACGCCGACGCCGGGCTCGAGGTGCCCCGGCAGCCGATCCGCTTCCTGTCGCACGAGGACTTCATGCTCTGGCGGGATGTCGGGCTGCGCGGGCTGCTGCCGGACGGCTCCCTCGATGCCAAGTGGCGTGGGCGCAACGGCGAACGCAACGCTCTCTTCGCCGATCTCCTGGTCTGCACCGGCATGCGGCTGGGCGAAGCCGCGAGCCTGCTGACGACGGAACTGCCGCCGGTGACCGGCAGACGCCTGATCGGCGACATCACCGTCTCGGCCGCCGTGGCCAAGCGCGGCAAGGCGCGCACGGTGTACGTCCGCCCTCGGGTGGCCCGCGACCTGCGCCACTACGTCGGTATGGAGCGTGACGAGCTGGTGCAGCGGCGACGCGCCCAAGGCCTGTACGAAGCACCTGAGAACCCTCTGCCAGTACGTCGGGCGAGCCGGCACGCGCTGGTGATCGAGAACGGAACCAGCTGGTCGTACTCACGGATCGGCGCGGCCGAGCGTGCACGGCTCGTCCAGGTCGACAGCCGGGGAGTCGTGGTCGGTCCCCTGTGTCTGTGGCTGGGTGAGAACGGTATGCCTCTGCGGAGCAGTACCTGGCAGTCGGTATTCCAGCGGGCAAACGAACGGTGCGCGGCGTTCGGGCTCGACTTCGACGTCCACCCGCACACCCTGCGGCACACGTTCGCTGTGCACATGCTCGGCCTCCTGCTTCGACAGACCGTCCGGGCCCTCGGCATGCGTGAGGACCGCCGGTTCACCCACGCGGAAGTGAAGCGCCTACTCATCGGCAACCCTCTGCGCAAGCTCCAGCTCCTGCTCGGCCATCGCCACGAAGCTACCGTCTACACGTACCTCGACGTGCTGGACGAGGCCCAGGAGATCGTGCTCGCGGCGCTCGGCGACTGGGACGAACAGGCCGCCACCTTCGAGCGGATCAGCTTGAGTGCGGAGGAGGAACGGTGAGCCCGCGCCTCGTCCGCTTCCCTGCCGCTGTCGAGACCCCCGCCGCGGCCGAGCCCGTACCGACGATCGGTCCGGTGATCTTCACCGTGGATCTCAACGGGAGTCCCGAAAGCATCGACCTGTCAGGGCTCCCGTGCCCACGTCTCACCCGGGCCCTGGCCGCTGCTCTCGCCGAAGTCGTCAGCGCTCCCGGAACCCTGCGTGACCGCAATGGCGTCCGCTACGTCGTCAAACGCATCCGGGAGTTCGTCGAGTTCGCGGCCGCTGCCCTCCCGAACTCCGCCGCCGACCTGCTTCTGAGCGACCTGGAGCCCGATCTTCTGGATGCGTTCGAGACACGGCTGATCGCTCAGTACGGAGAGACGAGCAAGGAGCCGTACCTCACCATGACGTACCTCGTGCGGCTGCTGAAGCTGGTGCATGAGGGGCACCCCGACGCCTTCGGGGCCGCCTTTCACGCCCGTCTGGGCTTCACGTCGACGTCGGCCCACCGGGCGTCGAAACCGCTCGACGCGTATCCGTTCCCGGTGCTCGACGCGTTGGAGGCCGCCGCCCGGGACGACGTCGCCCGTATCCGCAACCGGATCCTGGAGGGCGAGAAGCTGGCGGCCGCGGGCCGTGACCCGCGCCAACACGGTTGGGACCGGCTGGAGAACATCCTCTGGTACATCGCCAACCAAGGCCCGCTGACCCCCGACGACGCCTCGTACAAGATCCTGCGCTCCTGGGGTGGAAGGGAGGAACTCAACGGTCGTCTCCACCTCACCGCAAGAGACCTGGTGCCTTTCCTGCTTCTGCTCGCCTGCCAGACGGGCATGGAACCCGAGTGCATCCGACAGCTCCGCTCCGACTGTCTGGCGAGTCCGGCACGCGGCTACGTCAGCATTGCCTACGTCAAGAAGCGCGCCCCGGGTTCCACGCACAAGACAGTCAGGGTCACCGATGGCGGCTCGCTGCGCTTCCCCGGTGGCGTGATCCGGCTGGCCCTGCGTCTGACGAAACGCGCCCGTGAGCTGTTCGACAGCGACGCACTGTGGTGCGACGTCGGTCGTCACGGGCAGGTCCGGGCATCCTTCGACGGTCCGCAGGGTTCGGCCGTGAGCCGGCAGTGGATGTCCGAGCATGGGCTCGACCGCCTCACCGACCGCGACGGCCGGCCAGTCGCCCTGGACCTGCGGCGGGTACGCAAGACCGTCAAGTCCCGTCAGTATCTGCGGGCTGGCGGGGTCCTTGAGGACTTCGCCTCCGGCCATACCCGGCCGGTCGCCGCGAAGCACTACGCGGACATCGGCGCGCACGAGGAGACCCACGAGCAGGCAGTGGAGGCGGGCCTTGAACAGGCGCTCGGCGCGGCGCTTTCGCCACCTGTAGTGCTGTCGGACGACGGCACACGGCTTGACGACGGCCAGGCCGCACTGACCGCGCTGGAGATCGAGTCAGCGCTCTCCAGTGAGCAGGACGTATGGCTCGCGTCCTGCCGCAACTTCTTCGCCTCGCCGTTCGCGCGCAAGGCCGGGGCAGCCTGCCCTGTCCCGGTCTGGGGTTGCCTGGAGTGCCCGAACGCGGTGTTCACCAGCCGCCACCTGCCGAGTCTGCTGTCCTTCCTGGACTTTCTGGGGCGACAACGTGAGGAGTATTCCGCCGCTGAGTGGACCGCGCGGTTCGGTCTCGCGTGGGACCGCGTCGTCCACGGTGTTCGAGCCCGCTTCAGCACGCGCCAGATCGCCACGGCGCAGGCCATCGCCGAGGCCGACGGCGATCGCCTCCTGCTACCCCCGTCGTTCCTGGAGGTCATCGCATGACTGCCGCCCCCAAGCCGCAGGCTGATGATCACGACCTGTCCTCGGCCGCGGAGTACGTGCTCCCGGAGCGGCTCACGCGGGGGCTGCCGAGCCGGGGTCCGCTTCTGTACGAGGACGTCTGGGATCTGCGGTGCGTGCTGCCCCGCACCTGGCGGACGTGGCGGCTCGACTTCACGCAGATCGGCGATCCGCTGACACGGCGCACGGCGAAGGAGTACGTCGCCTCCCGCCTCCATCGGGGCTCCCTGGGCCTCGGCCCCATGAAGGCCACGGCAGCAGCCGCAGAGCTACGCGTCTTCATCGCCGTAATGAAGGGTCTGCGAGAGGTGGGCGCCCCTCGGTTGTCCACCGTCGGCCGCACGCACCTGGACGCCGTGTTGACGAGGTGGAAGCCCAGCCCGGACAACGCCGTCCGCAACGTCACGCTGCTCAAGCACCTGGCGGCCCACGGGCCGTTCCTGTCCCAGGACCGGCTGAACGTCCTGCCCTGGAACGGCCGCAGCGCCTACGCCGTCGTCGGCGCGCGGCGGATCAAGGGAGAGAACGCCACCCCCCGCATCCCCGAGGAGGTCCTCGCTCCGCTGCTGCGAGCAGCGGTCTTCTACGTGGAGAAGGCCAGCGGCGACATCCTCACCGCCTGCGGGGAGATCGCCGCGCTCGAAGCAGCGCGCAAGGGCCAGAACCGCGGCCACGGCCAGGCACGCGAACGGGTTCTGGCCTTCATCGCCGAACGCCGCGCGGCCGGTCGGGGTATCCCCGCGCTCCCTCGCGAGACCGCGCACACCGTGCCCGACGCCATCACCGTCGACGGCGTGCCGCAGAGCCCCAACCACAGCCTCATCTCCCTTCTGACTGGTTGCGGCAACGCCGCACATCTGCGACCGCTGATGTGTCAGGCCGGCGAGGACATCGGCTACGAGGAAGGCGGCCTGGACACTCCGATGTCCGAGTGGCCGGCCACCGACATGCCTTGGCGCCCACGACTCAGCCCCTTCACTCTGGCGAACGAGCTGTCCTTCCTGCGAACGGCGTGCTGGATCGCCATCGCCTATCTGTCGGGGATGCGGGACGTGGAAGTTCGTGAGCTGGACCGCGACTGCGCCACTATCGAGACCGGTGCCGACGGTCGGCCCCGATACAAACTCCGCGGGCGGGTCTACAAGGGAAAGGACCGCAAGCTCAGCGGGGATGAAGCCGAGTGGGTAGTCCTCGACGTCGTGCACCGGGCCGTCGCCGTTCTCAGGGAGATCAACGACGACCCCGGCCATCTTTTCGGCTACGACGGCGGTGGCCGCAACGGGTACGTGCTCCTCAGCAACATGCCCCGGCGCATCAGAGCCTTCCGCGACCACCTCAACGAGCTCTTCAGCGCGGCGGATGAGCTCTACATACCGCTGCCGACGACGGACGAGCGCTCCCCGGCGGTGGAGGACGAGGTCGAGGAAGACGCGCCGGCGCCCACGACGCTTCCCTGGGCCTTCGACACCAGGCAGTTCCGACGCACCCTCGCCTGGCACATCGCACACCAGCCCTTCGGCGTGGTCGCGGGTGCCCGCCAGTACAAGCACGCCGCGATCACCATGTTCGAGGGATACGCGGGAACCTCCGCCTCCGGCTTCGCCGACGAGGTCGCCACCGAGGAGGCCGTCGCCAAACTCGACTACGTCGAGGACCTCTACCATGACTGGAACGAGAGCGGCCACTCCGCGGGTGGCGCCGCCCAGCGCATCGAGGCCGAGTTCGACCGCATCCGCGCCGAACTCGGCGACCTGCCAGGTGTGGTGGCCAGCTCCTCCCGGCTGAGAACGCTGCTGCACCACCTGACGAAGACCCTGCACCCAGGCGTGCTGAACGACTGCTTCTATCAGGTGGAGACGGCAGTGTGTCGCAAGCGAGCCAAGCCGCTGGGACGCCCCGTCCCCATGCTCGACATGTGCATGCACTGTCCCAACTCACGCCGTTCAGCCGTCCACCTACCCCGCTTGGAGCGGGCGCATGACATGGCCGAGTCCGAACTGGGCGAGGCCACCGGCGTCCCACGGCTCCAGCAACTGGCCATCACCGAGCACCTGGCCACGCTCACCCGCCTGATCGCCGAAATTGACCACGAGGGCGCCCGACGATGACCGATTCCACGAACGAAACCCTCCTGACCGTCCGCACGGCCTTCGCTCGCCTGACGCGGGAGAACCCCGGGCTGACCGAAATCGACCACAAGATCATGCACGCCTTCGAGCAGCTCATGCTCGGCCGCCCCGAGATCACCGACGGCCGTACTTCGGCAGTGAACATCTGCGCCGAAGCCAGCGTCTCCCGGGCCTCGTACTACCGCTCTCCCGTCGCCGCGGTGATCAAGGGGATTCTCGATTCTCCCGAGGCCAGACGGCCGGAGTCCGACGAGCTCAGGCAGGAGATCACACGTCTGAAACAGTCCGAGCGGGAACTCCGGAAGGAGAAGGCGGGTGAGATCAGGGAACTGCGTGCCACCGTCGCGGCGTACGCGAACCAGATCCAGGCCCTGGCCCTCAGGAACGTGGAGCTGGAGGCAGACACGCGGCGGCTTCAAGCTCAGCTCGACGGAGGCCGGAAAGACGTGGTCAAACAACTGAGGCGATCGCAGGAACCGGCCATGTGAAAGCCTCAGTCGCGAGCGACACGCAGGACTGTGCTCAGTCGGTGTCCGTCGCGGCCAGCACCGCCAGCCGTCGGCCTTCTGGAGAGGCCGAGGCAAGGCCGATATCCCAGGCCACGCGCTCGAACCACTTGGTCTCGGCGTCGAAGGCGTACCAGGCACACTCCCGTACACGTGCTTCGACCGTCTCGGGAGGAGCACCCTCGGCGGCCCCGGCCAGGCCGGCCAGGGACTGCCACGCGGCCAGTCGGCCGTATGCGCCACGAGCACCGGAGTTGTAGGCCCCTCCCGAGGAGGCGGCTGCGAAGATCACTCGCCATGCCTGGTCCGGCGGACAGGCCACGATCGAGAAGGCGGTCTTCCTCCCCGCACCCTTCAGGCACTGCAGCCCCAGTGCCAGCAACGCGCTCGGTACCGATTCGGCGTCCAGAGGAGCTGCCAGACCGAAGATACGTGCCTCGATCCGGCCGTTCGATTCCTCTGCCCAGTTCGCCACGGCCGCGCTGATGCCCTTGGCAGCGGCTGGGGTCGTCGTCTCCTCGACTGGCGGCACGTGCGCCCCGCGTTCGACCACCACGCGACCGCTCTCCGACGGGCCGTACGGCATCGAGTGGCTGCTGCCCCGGGTGCTGTAGCTCGGAAGATCCGGCTGTCCCTCTATATCGGACAGCGCCA
The DNA here is from genome assembly GCF_053593715.1 of Streptomyces sp. NPDC002125. Classification (NCBI taxonomy): domain Bacteria; kingdom Bacillati; phylum Actinomycetota; class Actinomycetes; order Kitasatosporales; family Streptomycetaceae; genus Streptomyces; species Streptomyces sp. NPDC002125. The sequence continues at coordinate 9,960 of NZ_JBSFDD010000025.1, forward strand.
ACGGGAGCCATCCCAGGGGATGGTGTTCCCAGTGCGGCGATGTCGCCCACCCTGCGATTTCTGGCGTCTCTGTGACTGCGACGCCCCTGAGTACGAGCTCATGGACCAGGCAGGCACGCAGTTCCTCGGAGGCGTTGCCGGTGGACGTCTCGGTGAGTTCCTCTGCCGGGTGGCTGGAGGCCAGCAGGGACGCCGTGTAGTGGTCGAGCTTCCTGTGGGCGGCTTCCGTCGAGGAGACCAGCCGTAGCGCCTGCCTCACGTTCCCGGGGCCGGGATTGGTGGCCAGCAGCCGGAGCAGGTGGTCGAAGACACTGCCGTACTGCCAGATCGGCCTGGGCTCGGAGCCGTACGCTCCGGCGAGCGCGATGCCGAGGTCCGCGACGAAGGCGGCGTCCCCTTGCGCCAGGCGACGGTCGGCCACCTTCCAGACCTCGGTGACACTCTTCAAGCCCGGCAGTTCCGTCACGATCTTCTGTATGCGATCAGCCACGGCAACGGAGCTTAGGCGTCCCACAGCGCGGAAGCGACGGCTTTTCCCCAGGTCATCGGGCTCCTCTCAGTCTCCACACTGCTTGAGCATTACGTCCTTGTCCGGGGCCGTCACTGGGAGCTCATACTTCTCCGCGACCTGCGCGAACCTCACCGCGTACGAGCAGCGGACCGCCTTGTTCGGCGGCAGCCAGGATGCCGGACCGGAGTCCCGCTTGGCGGAGTTCGTGGAACCCGAGACCGGCAAAAGGTTCAGCACGTCATTGGCCAGCTGCCGCCGCTTCTCCTTGCTCCAGCGCGCGGCGCCCATCTGCCAGGCGTACGACAACGGCACCACGTGGTCTATCTGCACCTCGGTGGCCTTGGCCTTCTTCCAGGCGATGTCCTTGCCGGTGTACGGGTCGTACAGGTCCATCGACACGACAATGCAGTCGGAACCGGTACGGAACTCAACGTTTTGACCGTGGAGTTTCAGCAGATCGTTTCGTGTGTCACAGCCGTTTCGCGACAGCGGCACCCCGTCCGCCGTGTCCATCCACGCGTACCCGAACTCGTCCCGGTCGTACCCCGTCTTCGGCCCTCTCCCCTTGGTGGTCACCTTTGAGATCAGCGCCCGCGCTGTCGCCTCGTCCTTCTCTGCCGAGATCGGGGCCAGCCCTGGTTTGGTTCCGTCAGGATCGGCCAAGGGACTCGTCCCGTACCTGGCGGACATGCCGCCGCCTGATGAACCGCTCTCGCCGGAGAGCTCTCCCGTACAGCCTGCCAGTACCGCCCCGACACCCAGTACGACGCCGGCATACAGCACGCCACTCGTGAGACACCGCCTGGACACTCGGCCACCCCGCCCCTGAGACACATCACCGTGAGACATCTACGCCGCCAACATAAGGTCGTTCGCGAGTTGCTTGCGCTTGCTCTCGGACCAGCGGGCGGCGCCCATCTGCCAGGCGTACGACAGCGGCACCACATGGTCTATCTGTACGGCCGAGGCGTCGGCCTTCTTCCAGTCGATGTCCTTGCCGGTGTACGGGTCGTGCAGGGTCATCGAGACGACGACGCAGTCGGAACCCCTACGGAACTCGACGTCCTGTCCATGAAGTTTCAGCAAGTCGTTCCGGGTGTCACAACCGTTCCTCGCCAGCGGCACCCCATCCGCCGTGTCCATCCACGCGTATCCGAACTTGTCCCGCTCGTAACCCGTCTTCGGCCCGCGGCCCTTCGTGGACAGCCCGGAGATCAGGTCGCGGCCCGCCGCCTCGTCCTTCTCGGAGGAGATCGCCGCCAGGCCCGGCTTCGTGCCGTCCGGATCGTCCAGCGGGCTCGTCCCGTGGCCGTCAGGTGCGGCCGAGGAGACCCCGCCGCCCGGAAGACCGCCGTCCTCGGGGAGCCCGGTACCGGTGCAGCCCGTCAACAGCACCCCGAGCGCCACCACGACGCAGCCGGCGGCCGGGCCGGAGGAAGGGAGCCGGGCGGGGCGCCCTGCGGGGCGCCGGGGGGAGGGTGTTGCGCGGAGACGGGTCACGAGGCATCAGCGTAGGCGCAGGGCGAGGGAGGCCGGGAGGGCGCGTCGGCCGTGCGCTGCCGGAGGGGCGGTGGGTGCGGCCGGGGGTGGGAGGGCGCGTTGGCCGGGGCGCTGCCGGTGGGGCGGTGCGGGGGCGGGAGCGTGCTCGGCCGTGAGCTGCCGGAGGGGCGGTGGGTGCGGCCGGGTGTGGATACTTTGGCGCATGTGGAAATGGCGGCTGACGGCCGTGGGGGCGAATCTGCTGCTCGGGGTTCCGGGCGTGATTCCCGTGTGGCTGGTGTGGTATTTCCTGTCCAACGGCCCGTTCGCGGACGCCGGCTTGACCGTCCGGGAGCCGACGGAGAACGACGGCATGATGCTGTGGCTGGTCATCATCGTGCCGGTGGTGGCCGTCTTCGGGATCATCTGGTGGCTGGTCAACGAACGCGTGGGGCGCAGGGCCGCCCTGGACCCGCGCGTGTACTGGCCGACCGGTGTGCTGCTGACCCTCGTGCCCACGGGTGTGCTCATCGTCGGCAGCTATGTGTGAGCGGGCCGGGGCGGTGCCCTGGCGCCCGCACCCGGGGGTGTCCCGTTACTTAACCGGTTGGCGGCGGCGCGGGGCCCCTCTACCGTGGCCGCATGGACGTCAAGATCACCACGCTCGCCGCACGGCCCGAACTCGCAGGTGCGCTGCAGGAGATGCCCGACACCTGGCCCGAGTTCGTGCTGGAGGACCTCGTCGGCTGGGCGAACTTCCCGCGCATCGCGGTCGAGTTCCCCGAGTTCGTGCTCGTCGCCACCGGACCCGAGGGTGACGTGGTGGCCCGAGGCTACAGCGTGCCGTTCGCCCTCGAAGCGCCGGGGCGTGACGGGAAGCTGCCCGAAGGCGGCTGGGACCAGGTGCTGTTGTGGGCCTTCTCCGACCTGAGGCACGGGCGGGCACCGGACACGGTCAGCGCGATCGAGATCGCGGTCGCGGCCGGGAGTCTCGGGCAGGGCATCTCCGGGCGGATGGTGGCCGCGATGCGGGAGAACACCCGGCGCCTCGGCTTCCGGGAACTCGTCGCCCCGGTCCGGCCGAGCGCGAAGCACGCCGAGGCCTCGGCGCCGATGGAGGAGTACGCCCGGCGGACCCGCCCCGAGGACGGCCTGCCCGTCGACCCCTGGTTGCGGGTCCATGTGCGGGCGGGCGGGGTGATCGAGGCGGTGGCCCCGGTGTCGATGACGGTGAGCGGATCGCTGGAGCGGTGGCGGGCCTGGACCGGGCTGCCGTTCGACGCGGAGGGGCCGGTGGAGGTCCCGGGCGCGCTGGTGCCGGTGCACTGTTCGCCCGCCCACGGGTACGCGGTGTACGTCGAGCCGAACGTCTGGGTGCGGCACAGGGCCTGAAGGGCGCTCTGGCTCAGAGGGCTGGGCCTGGGGGTGCGGCACCGGGCCTGAAGGGCCGTGGGCTCCGAACGGGGCCCCGAGGGGTGCGGCACCGCGCCTGAAGGGCCGTGGAGTCCGAACGAGGCCCTGGGGGTGAGGCACCGGGCCGCCGAGAGTGTGGCACTGCGCCTAAGGGGCCGTGGGCTCCGAACGGGGCCCGAACGGCCCCAGGACGCCCCTCCGGTGACTGCTGGAGGGGCGTCGCACGGGGTGGGCCTTCGCCGGGGCGCGGGCCGGTGCTCAGAGCTTCAGGTCCCACTGCTGGGCGTCCCACTCGAAGCCGGGGGAGACCTCGACGGTCAGGTTCTTCGCGTCGGCCGGGGCGTCGAAGGCGTACGTCGCCGTGACCTTCTTGCCCGGCAGGACCGTGCCGCTGAAGCCTTCGCCGACCTTGTCGTCGAAGATCTGCTCGGCGTTCACGCCGTCCTCGCCAGCGCGGGCGTCCACGGTCGTGAGCGTCGCGTCGAACTTCTCCTTGCCCTTGTTCTCGATGACGACCGTGACCTTGTAGGCGCTGTTGCCCTTGGTGTGTCCGATGGCGAACTCGTCGGCGGTGTACGCGGCGGGGGCGTTGACGGTGATTTCCAGGTCGTCGTCGTAGACAGCCGTGTCCCCTTCGGCCAGGCTCTCGCCCTTGGCCTCGCCCTTTGCCTCGTCCTTCGCCGTGCCCTCTCCGGTGTCCGCCGGCTTCGCTGCCGCGCTGGAGGTGGCCGACTTGTTGATGTCGTTCACCACATCGTCCACGGCCTTGAACGTGAGGACGGCTCCGACCACCGACAGGACCAGCGCCACGAGGCCGAGCACCGCGCCGAACGTGGCCACGCCCTTGTTGGTGGCCTCGCCGCGCTTCACGCGCCCCCGGGCGGAGAGTCCCAGGATCAGGGCGATGAGGCCCAGGATGCCCGCGAGCCAGAAGAAGAAGGGGATCAGCCCCGAGACGGTGCCGATGATGCCGAGGACGAGCGCGGCGATGCCGAGGCCGTTGCGGGCCGGGCGGGTGCCGGGCGTCTGCGCCGGGGCGTACGGCTGCTGAGGCTGCGGCTGCGTGTACTGGGACATGGGTGTGCCCTTCGGAGGAAGAACGGAAAGTGTGAGCGGGTCCGCATCACCGTCCGGTGTGCGGTGAGTCAATGAGACCAGCTGCTGTGAACCAAGTCAACACCGTTCACGGGTGTGTGGAGTTGAATGTGGTGTGAACCGATGGGTGGGGTGAGATCGGTATGCTCACCCACACAGCAGGCGACACCCATGCGCGCGGAACGGGAGACAGGCCAGTGCCGGAGAACTCGACAGAGGTGACCGCCGCCGGGATCGCCCGGCTCGCGGGCGTCGGCCGTGCCGCCGTCAGCAACTGGCGCCGCCGGCACGCCGACTTCCCGAAACCGGTCGGAGGCACGGAGGCCAGCCCCTCCTTCGCGCTCCCCGAGGTCGAGCAGTGGCTGCGCGACCAGGGCAAGCTCGCCGAAGTCCCGCTGCGGGAGCGGGTCTGGCAGCAGCTGACGGGTCACCCCGGCGGCGCCGTCACCGCGCTCGTCCACGCCGGGTGCGCCCTGCTGCTCGTCCGGGACAGGCCCACCGCCTGGCTGGAGATCACCGCCGTCTCCGACGCCCGGATGGCGGGAGTGCTGCCCGGCGCGCTGGACCATGTGCTCGCCGACCGCTTCGGGGAAGACCGCTCCGGGGGAGGCCGGGCGGTGCCCACGCCCACCGAGCAGGAGCTCCTGCCGTCCGTCCCGCTGCTGCGGGCCGTCAGCGAACTTGCCGCGGAGAACGGGGCCCGACAGGCCTTCGACTTCCTCTTCGGCCGCCAGCTCGACGCCAACCCGCGTCAGTACACGCTCACGCCCCCCGGCCTGGCCGAGCTGATGGCCGATCTGGCGGAGCCGCCGAGGGGCGCCCGGCAGAGCGGCAGGCACCCCTCACGCACGGTCCTCGATCCCGCCGCCGGAACCGGCGCCCTGCTGCGCGCCGTCGGCCGTCCCACCGCCCTGTACGCCCAGGAGACCGACCCCGACCTGGCGGCGCTCACCGCGCTCCGGCTCGCCCTGCACGCGGCGGGGGGCGGGAGCGGGGGGGCGCTCGCGGTGCGGACCGGCGACACCCTGCGTGCCGACGCCTTTCCCCGGCTCACCGTGGACGCGGTGCTCTGCCACCCCCCGTTCAACGAGCGCAACTGGGGCCACGACGAGCTGGCCTACGACCCGCGCTGGGAGTACGGCTTCCCCGCCCGCACCGAATCCGAACTGGCCTGGGTGCAGCACGCCCTGGCCCATCTCCGCGAGGGTGGCACCGCCGTCGTGCTGATGCCCCCGGCCGCGGCGTCCCGCCGTTCGGGCCGCCGCATCCGAGCCGATCTGCTGCGCCGGGGCGCGCTGCGCGCCGTCATCGCGCTCCCGGCGGGCGCCGCGCCCCCGTACGGCATTCCCCTCCACATCTGGGTACTCCGCAAGCCGGGCTCCGAGCAGCCCCCCGCCCCCGAACTCCTCGTCGTCGACACGGCGGAGCCCGAGCAGGCGGGGGCTCCCACCGGCCGTGACCGGCTGGACTGGCCCGCCGTGCGCGCCGCCGTGCTCGACGCCTGGACCCCCTTCGACGCCCCCGGGCGCCGGGACCCGGTCGAGGAGCAGCCCGGGACCAGCAGGGCGGTCCCCGTCATCGAACTCCTCGACGACGACGTGGATCTGGCCCCCGCCCGCCATCTCCCGCCCCGGGCAGCCGGCGGCGGCGCGGCCGAACTGGTCCGCGTACGGCAGCGCCTGGACGACACCCTCAAGCTGACCTCCCGGCTCACCCCGCCGCCCGCCGTGCCCGGAGAGCCGGCCCGGCGGCCCTTCACCACCGTCGGTGAACTGGCGCGCGCCGGAGCCCTTCATCTGCGTACGGGCACCGGCGCCTCCGGCGGCACCGCGCGGGTCCTCACCGAGCACGACGTCCTCGCCGGTACGGCGCCGAGCGGCACGGCACAGAGCGGCGCGGCGACCGGCCCCGCGCACACGCCCTCACCCGACGCCGAGCCGCTCCTCCTGGAGGAGGGCGACGTGGTCGTGCCCGTGCTGGGCGGCGGCTCGATGGCCAGGGTCGTCGACCAGGCCACCGCCGGAGCCGCGCTCGGCCGCAACCTCCAGTTGCTGCGCCCCGATCCGGCCGCCCTCGACCCCTGGTTCCTCGCGGGCTTCCTGCGCGCCACCGCCAACAACCGGCAGGCCAGCAGTTACGCCTCCACCGCGGCCCGGCTCGACGCCAGACGCCTCCAGGTGCCGCGCCTGCCGTTGGACGAACAGCAGCGTTACGGAGAGCAGTTCAGCGCCCTCGCCGCCTTCGAGGACGCGCTGCGCACGGCCGGGAGACTGGGCGGACAGCTGGTCCAGGGGATGTACGACGGGCTCACGGAGGGCACGGTGGCCCCGGAGTGAGACCCGGAGCGAGACCCGGAGTGAGACGACGGGCGCGGCGACCGGCGACGCCACCGGGGAGCGCGACCGTGATGTGAACCACAACGGTTGTGCACAACCCGGGACCGGTTGTCCGTGTCGGTGTATACGCTCACTGCACACGTCCGACACACGCCCTCCGGGAGCAGCACATGCACGGCTACGGCTATCCGCCGGAGCAGCAGCCGAAGCGTCGTCCGTCCTCGGCCACGCTGGTCACGCTGCGCGTGGTCTTCGTCGCGCTCACCCTGCTGAGCTGCGGGCTCCTCTCCTGGGCGGCGATGCTGCGCCTGGCGATCGTCACCCGCAGGAAGCGCGACTGGTGGCTGTTCGGCCTGGTGATCGCGCTGAACGTCGGACTCATCGCCTATCTCGGGTCGTTGCCCGACGAGGAGGAGGTGATGTCCGACGCGCAGGCGCTCATCACCCTCACCTGGATGCTGGTGCTCTTCGCCGGCACGGTCACCTATTACCTCTACGCGGAGATCCGCCACTTCGGCCCGTACGGAGGCCCGCAGACGGGGCCGTACGGATACGGCGCCCCGCACCCAGGTGCGTCCGTGCCGGGATACGGGCAGCAGACCGTGCCCGTCCAGCCCGCAGTCGCCCCGTCCTACGGCTACCCGCCCGCGCCGCCCCAGCAGACCGTTCCGGCGCAGCCGCAGCCGCAGCCGCAGCAGCAGCCCGCCCCCACGCCCCCGGCCGACACCCCCAGGCCCCACGCGCCCCAGCGGCTGGACCAGGTGCGCGCCGAGCTCGACGAGCTGAGCGACTACCTCCGCAAGGAGGGCGACGGCCGGTGAACGGGCGTGTCATCGCCGGGCGTTACGAGCTGGCGACCATTCTCGGCCAGGGCGGCATGGGCCAGGTCTGGACGGCGTACGACCAGCGCCTGGACCGCAGGGTCGCGGTGAAGCTCCTGCGCCCGGACCGGGTGGCGGGCCCCTCCGGCAGCGAGGCCGCCGACGATCTGCGCCGCAGGTTCGTCCGGGAGTGCCGGGTCACCGCGCAGGTCGACCACCCCGGTCTGGTCACGGTGCACGACGCGGGGAGCGACGGCGAGGACCTCTATCTCGTCATGCAGTACGTCGAGGGCGCGGACCTCGCCGACCATCTTGCCGAGCACGACCCCTACCCGTGGCCCTGGGCCGTCGCGATCGCCGCCCAGCTCTGCGCGGTGCTCTCCGCCGTGCACGCGGTACCGATCGTCCACCGCGACCTCAAGCCGCGCAACGCGATGGTGAAGCCCGACGGCACGGTCACCGTGCTCGACCTGGGCATCGCCTCCGTCATGGACACCGACACCACCCGTCTCACGCACACGGGTTCACCGATCGGCTCCCCGGCCTACATGGCGCCCGAGCAGGCGATGGGTGGCGCCGTCGGCCCGTACACCGACCTGTACGCCCTGGGGGTGCTCCTGCACGAACTCCTCAGCGGTGACGTGCCGTTCGCCGGGTCCACGGCCCTCGGCGTCCTGCACCGCCATCTCTACGAGCCGCCCCTGCCGGTCCGCCACCTCAGGCCCGAGGTCCCCGAGGCGCTCGAAGTCCTCGTCCTGCGACTGCTCTCCAAGGACCCCCAGCACCGGCCCGCCTCCGCCCAGGAGGTCTACGAGTCCCTGCGGCCCCTGCTGCCCTCCGGCGGCTCGCCGTCCGGGCCGCTCGACCCGACCCGCCCCTTCCTCCGCCCGCACGCGCCCTGGCCCGACCGCGCAGCCACCCCGGCGCCGGTGCCGGTCCCCGCCCAGCAGGTGCCCGCGGCGCCGCACGAGCCGCCCGCCCGCCCGGACGTGGCGCGGGCCGTCGACGACGTGAAGCGGCTGCTCGGCGAGGGCCGCATCACCCAGGCCGTCGACATCCTCGGGGGCATCCTTCCGGCCGCCGCGGCGGAGCACGGCGAGCACTCGCCCGTCGTCCGCATCCTGCGCAAGCAGTACGCCGCCACGCTCATGGACGACGGCCAGTACCGCCGCGCCCTCCCCGAGCTCCGCCGCCTCGCCGACGACCGCGCGGCGGAGGCCGGCCCGGCCGACTCCCAGACCCTGCAGTTCCGTTACGACGCCGCGCAGTGCCTGGAGCAGCTCGGCGAGGCCGCCGCGGCGCTCGCCGAGTACCGCGCGGTCCTCCCCTTCTACGAGAACGGCTACGCCCACTCCGGGGGCCCCGGCAGGGCCTTCGACATCCGCCACCGGATCGGCCATCTGCTGCTCGGGGCCGGCGACCACGCGGCGGGCCGCGCCCAGTTGCAGGCGCTCCTGTACGACACGGAGCGGGCGTACGGCCCCCATCACCCGCTCCCCACGGAGCTGCGCAGGCAGCTGGCCCACCACCAGGACGTCCGCGGCTCGGTGTGAGCCGCGGGTTGGCCGAAAAGGGCGGGCCGAGGGGTTTTCGGTTCCGACCCCACACCCACGGGTCCGGAAATCGTTGGTCGAAGCAGTGGCCCGAATCACGTCCACTGCCTAACATCGATCACCGCAAGGCTTTGTGCACTGATGCACAAACTCTCCCCGGGAGGCTCCTTTGCACCGCCGTCGTCGCACCGCGCTCGCCCTTTCCGCCGCCGCACTCCTCGCGGCCCCGCTCCTGACGGCCTGCGGCAGCGAGGCCCATCCCGGTGCCGCGGCCGTCGTCGGCGGCGACCGGATCGACGTGGCCACGGTCCAGGCGCAGGCGGCGGACGTGCGCAGCGCCCAGCGGACCTCGGCACAGTCCGACGAGCTGGTGAAGAAGTCGGGACAGCTGAACCGCGCCAAGCTGCACAGCCTGATCTTCGGCCGGGTCCTGGACCGGGCCGCCGAGGACGCCGGGGTCAGCGTCAGCCGCAAGGAGATCCAGCAGATCCAGGCGGCGGCGGCCCAGCAGTCCGGTGGCGCCCAGGGGCTTCGGACGGTGATGCTGGAGCAGCGCTGGGTCGCCCCCGGCCAGATCGAGGCGGACCTGCGCAAGGAGGTCCAGCTCCCGAAGCTGGCGCAGGCGCTCGGCGCCGACCTGCAGACCCCGGCCGGCCAGCAGGCCGTCGGGAAGGCGCTCACCGAGGCGTCGAAGTCGCTGCACATCGACGTCAATCCGCGCTACGGCAGCTGGGACGACGCGAAGGTCCAGCTCAGCACCTACGAGTCCCCCTGGATCAACCAGGTCACCACCTTCCAGGCGCAGGAGCCCGAGGCAGGCGCCTGACCCTGCGGGGCCGGGGGTAGGTTCGGGGTGTGAACGCTGAAGATCCCGGCCGTATCGTCCTGCTCACCGCCAGCCACCGTGTCGCGCCGGGGCTCCTGTCCTGGCCCGCCTGGCAGACGCTGCACGCCGCCGACCGGGTGGTGTGCGCGGAGGGGGAGCACCCGCAGCTGCCGTATCTGCGGGAGGCGGGCGTCGCCGTCGAGCACGCCGTGCCCTCGGCCGACGAGCTGGTGGACGACTGCGCGGGCGGCCGGACCGTGGTGGTGCTGGTGGGCGGCGAGGGCAATCAGCCGCTCACCGACGGACTGGCCAGGCTCGGCGGTTCCGGCCGGGTGCGGATGCCGGACCTGGAGCTGCTGCCCGGTTCGTACGACCTGCCGGGGGCGCGTCTCCTGGATCTGGTCCAGGTCATGGACCGTATCCGGCGTGAATGCCCGTGGACCTCGCAGAAGACGCACGAGGGCCTCGCGAAGTACGCCATCGAGGAGGCGTACGAACTCGTCGAGGCCATCGAGGACGGTGACCGCGAGGAGCTGCGGGAGGAGCTCGGCGACGTACTCCTCCAGGTCGTCTTCCACGCCCGGATCGCGCAGGAGGACCCCGAGGAGCCGTTCGGCGTCGACGACGTCGCGGCCACGATCGTCGACAAGCTGATCCACCGTCATCCCCATGTGTTCGGCGACGAGACCGCCGAGACCCCGGAGGACGTCCACGCGCACTGGCTGCGTACGAAGGCGATCGAGAAGCAGCGCGCCTCGGTCACCGACGGGGTGCCGCTCGGGCAGCCCGGCCTCGCGCTCGCGGCCAAGCTCGGCAGCCGGGCCCGTACGGCGGGGATCGACGCCGCGCTCCCCCAGGGGGACGGCGTCGGCTACCGGCTGCTGGCCCTGGCCGTGAGCGCCGAGCAGGACGGCACCGATCCGGAGGCCGCCCTGCGGGCCGCCGCCCGCGCCTACCGGGACGCGATCCGGGCGGCGGAGGGGCTCGGGACCGCCCGGGAGGGTGCCGGGGACGCCCCGGACGGCGGCGGGAGCGCTCCGGATAGCGTCGAGGGGTGAACGACAGCCCCGGGGCGGCATCCGCGCCCGACGCAGCACCCGAACTCTTCACCTGGGAGTTCGCCTCCGATCCGTATCCCGCCTACGCCTGGCTCCGCGAGCACAGCCCCGTGCACCGCACGGCGCTGCCCAGCGGGGTCGAGGCGTGGCTGGTGACCCGGTACGCGGATGCCAGGCAGGCCCTCGCCGACACCCGCCTCTCCAAGAACCCGGCGCACCACGCGGGGTCGGCGAACGCCAAGGGCAAGACGGGCATCCCGGGGGAGCGCAAGGCGGAGCTGATGACGCATCTGCTGAACATCGACCCCCCGGACCACACCCGGCTGCGCCGGCTCGTGTCCAAGGCGTTCACCCCGCGCCGGGTCGCGGAGTTCGCGCCGCGCGTGCAGGAGCTGACGGACCACCTCATCGACTCGTTCATCGAGGAGGGGAAGGCGGACCTCATCCATGACTTCGCCTTCCCGCTGCCCATCTACGCGATCTGCGACCTGCTCGGGGTGCCGCGCGAGGACCAGGACGACTTCCGCGACTGGGCGGGCATGATGATCCGCCACGGCGGCGGCCCGCGCGGCGGGGTGGCCAGGTCGGTCAAGAAGATGCGCGGTTATCTCGCCGAACTCATCCACCGCAAGAGGGAGAATCCCGGCGACGACCTGATCTCCGGGCTGATCCGGGCGAGTGACCACGGCGAGCACCTCAGCGAGAACGAGGCCGCGGCGATGGCCTTCATCCTTCTCTTCGCCGGCTTCGAGACCACCGTGAACCTCATCGGCAACGGCACGTACGCGCTGCTGCGCGACCCGGCCCAGCGCGAGCGCCTGGAGCGCTCCCTCGAAGCGGGGGAGACGGAGCTGCTCGCCACGGGCATCGAGGAGCTGCTGCGCTACGACGGGCCGGTGGAGCTCGCGACCTGGCGGTACGCCACCGAGCCCGTGACGCTGGGGGGCCAGGAGATCGCGGCGGGGGACCCCGTTCTCGTGGTTCTGGCCGCTGCGGATCGTGATCCGGCCAGATTCCAGGATGCGGACACCCTGGATCTCGCGCGGAGTGACAATCAGCACCTCGGATACGGGCACGGCATCCACTACTGCCTGGGTGCTCCGCTGGCCCGTCTGGAGGGCCAGGTGGCTCTGGCGACGCTGCTGCGGCGCCTCCCCGACCTGCGGCTCGCTGCGGAACCTGCCGATTTGCGCTGGCGGGGCGGGCTCATCATGCGTGGACTGCGCACGCTTCCTGTCGAGTTCGAACCGGGGCGCCCGGCCGAAAAAAGTGACAGCCTGTCAACTCTGTGACTTTCACGTGATCTCCGCTGCATCGACTTGTGACACACGTTCGAGTAGGGCTAGGTTCACCGTTCGACTCACCCGTCACATGTCAGTCACACGGAAGGCAATCCCATGGGCTCCGCGACCGGCAGACACCGTCGCCCTCGCCAGGCACCCGCCATCGTCGTCGCCGCAGGCGTCACGGGATCGGCCATCGCCATCCCGCTCCTCGGTGCCGGCGGCGCACAGGCCGCAGACGCCACGACCTGGGACCGGGTCGCGGAGTGCGAGAGCGGCGGCATGTGGAGCGCCGACCTCGGCAACGGTTACTACGGCGGCCTGCAGTTCTCGCAGGAGACGTGGTCGGCCTACGGCGGCAAGGACTACGCCCCCAGGGCTGACCTCGCCAGCCGCTCGCAGCAGATAGCCGTCGCCGAGAAGGTGCTGGACGACAAGGGCCCGCAGGCGTGGCCCAGCTGCGCCGTGATCTCCGGGCTCGCCCTGGACGGGACGCTGCCGGGTGTCGACCCGGGCGGCGAGCCCTCCGCCGAGTCCTCGGACACCGCGACCGGGTCCGAGACCCCCTCCGACGAGGCCTCCGACGAGGCCGACGGTTCGGAGAAGTCGGACAAGGCCAAGGACAAGTCCGGCGCAAAGACGGACAAGAGCGATGAAGTGGACGCCTCCACGGGTGCCGACGCGTCGCCGTCCGCCACTCCGTCGCCCGAGGCCTCGGAGAGGTCCGGCGCGTCGAAGGGTGATGCCGCGAAGGGCGGGAAGCACCGCGGCACCCCCGCCCCCGAGGCGAGCGCGAGCACGGGCTCGGAGCTGGGGAGCGGACGCGAGTCCGGCCGCCACGCCTCCCGGGGCGACTCCGACGCGCGCCAGGGTGCGGACAGCACGTACACCGTCCGCTCGGGCGACAACCTCTGGGCGATCGCCGACGCGCAGGAGCTCCCCGGCGGCTGGCCCGCGCTCTATGAGGCCAACAAGAGTGAGCTGGGCTCCGACCCGGACCTGATCCTCCCCGGCCAGAACCTCGTCCTCGACGTCGCGGCGGACGCCGCCGACGCCCGGACGGACGCAGCCGACGCCCAGGCGGAGGCCGTGTCCGGCAGCTGATCCGGCGGTTGATCCACAACTGATCCAAAGCGGGAAAACACCCCGAAATCAGGGGTAGTTCAGAGGCCTATGTCCACTTATGCGTAAGTGAGACATGGGTCTCTTTGCTTCAATTGCCGCGCTCCGCCTGTCCGGTCCGTCCATATTGGCTCCGACCTGCGCAAACGGCTCGACGCACCATTCCGGTTCATGTTGATTGACCGTTATGTCCATCTTTGAATGTAGGGGTTGCGTGTGTTTACGGTCGGAGCCGCTCGCACCGCGGGCACCTTCGACCGTCACGCCGAATCCTGCCGTCGGACGAAGGGAACCGACGCGTAAAGCGCCGTAGGCAGGAGCGGGGGACCCAGGTAAGCGCCGGACCCGGCCGTCGGAAGACGGACGCGGGCACGGCTCGGGGTGAAGTCGTCCGCGAGTGCGGGCGACCGGGCAACTCACAGGCCCGAACCCGACAGCTCACCTCGTAGGCGTCGGTGAGGAGAACCATGCTGCTTTCCAGCAAGGGCAAGCACCGCCGCCCGTCCAAGGCCGTCCGTGTCGCCACCCTGGCCGGTGTCGCCGGTGCCGCCGTCGCCGTGCCGCTGATGGGCGCGACCAACGCCTCCGCCGCCTCCGTCGCCACCTGGGACGCCGTCGCGCAGTGCGAGTCCGGTGGCAACTGGTCCATCAACACCGGCAACGGCTACTACGGCGGGCTCCAGTTCTCGCAGTCCAGCTGGGCCGCCGCCGGCGGTACGCAGTACGCCGCGCGTGCCGACCTGGCCACCAAGGACCAGCAGATAGCCACCGCCGAGAAGCTCCTCGACCTCCAGGGCCCGGGCGCCTGGGCCTGCGCCGGTGCCGGCGGTCTGACGAACGACGGTGTGGACCCGGGTGTCGACACCGGCTCCGGCGCCAAGGCGGCCGAGACGAAGACCCAGCCGGAGCGCACCGCCGAGCAGCCCGCCAACCGCAGCGAGAAGCGCGCGGAGCCGAAGGCCGAGAAGACCGTCACGACCCCGACCGGCGAGAAGGTCCAGAAGGGCGACGGCGAGTACAAGGTCAAGGCCGGAGACACCCTCAGCAAGATCGCCGACGCCGAGAAGGTCAAGGGCGGCTGGGAGAAGCTCTTCAAGCTCAACGACGACATCGTCGACGACGCCGACCTGATCTTCCCGGGTCAGCAGCTCCACCTGAAGTAGTCCGGGGTCCTTCCTCCTGCCCCGGAGGCCCGGCCCGGTGCGCCCACCCCCCTGCGCGCCGGGCCGGGGCCGTGTCCGGCACCGGAAACCTTCGGTGCTGTGCGGAACGGGTTCCCGGAGGTGTTTCGGCGCTCCGCGGAATGGAGCCGCCGGGGGCCGCCGGCGGGCGCGATCGTTCAACTGTTGTAGTTACTTGCCAGTAAAATTCTGGAGCTTTGCCCGTAATACGGGCCCTTGGGTCCTTTTTCGTCCCAGGGGGCGGGCGGACGGCCGACGCAGCGGGCCGGGCCGGTTAGGCTCGTGCCGCAAGGCCACAGTGACCCTGCCCAACCAGTGTCAGATCCCAGAAGGAGATGCCTCGTGCCGTCCATCGACGTCGTCGTAGCCAGGGAAATCCTCGACTCCCGGGGCAACCCCACGGTCGAGGTCGAGGTTGGCCTCGACGACGGCAGCACGGGACGTGCTGCTGTTCCGTCCGGAGCCTCCACCGGCGCGTTCGAGGCCATTGAGCTTCGCGACGGTGACCCCAACCGTTACCAGGGCAAGGGCGTCGAGAAGGCCGTCCTCGCCGTGATCGAGCAGATCGGCCCGGAGCTCGTCGGCTACGACGCCACCGAGCAGCGCCTCATCGACCAGGCGATGTTCGACCTGGACGCCACCGAGAACAAGGGCTCCCTCGGCGCCAACGCCATCCTCGGCGTCTCGCTGGCCGTGGCGCACGCCGCGTCCGAGGCGTCCGACCTCCCGCTGTTCCGCTACCTCGGCGGCCCGAACGCGCACCTGCTGCCCGTTCCGATGATGAACATCCTGAACGGCGGCTCGCACGCCGACTCCAACGTGGACATCCAGGAGTTCATGATCGCGCCGATCGGCGCCGAGTCCTTCTCCGAGGCCCTGCGCTGGGGCGCGGAGATCTACCACACGCTGAAGAAGGTCCTGAAGACCAAGGGCCTGTCCACCGGTCTCGGTGACGAGGGCGGCTTCGCCCCCAACCTCGAGTCCAACCGCGCCGCCCTCGACCTCATCCTCGAGGCCGTCAAGGAGGCCGGCTACGTCCCCGGCCGCGACATCGCGCTCGCGCTCGACGTCGCCGCGTCCGAGTTCTACAAGGACGGCGTCTACGAGTTCGAGGGCAAGTCCCGCTCGGCCGCCGAGATGACCGAGTACTACGAGGAGCTCGTCTCCGCGTACCCGCTGGTCTCCATCGAGGACCCGCTGTACGAGGACGACTGGGCCGGCTGGAAGGTCATCACCGACAAGCTCGGCTCCAAGGTGCAGATCGTCGGTGACGACCTGTTCGTCACCAACCCCGAGCGCCTCGCCCGCGGCATCGAGGAGGGCTCGGCCAACGCCCTGCTCGTCAAGGTCAACCAGATCGGTTCGCTGACCGAGACCCTGGACGCCGTCGAGCTGGCCCAGCGCAACGGCTTCAAGTGCATGATGTCGCACCGCTCCGGTGAGACCGAGGACGTCACCATCGCCGACCTCGCCGTCGCCGTGAACTGCGGCCAGATCAAGACCGGCGCCCCGGCCCGTTCGGACCGCGTCGCCAAGTACAACCAGCTGCTGCGCATCGAGGAGATCCTCGACGACGCCGCGGTCTACGCCGGGCGTTCGGCGTTCCCGCGGTTCCGCTTCGAGGGCTGACGGCCCGAGTCCGGGCACCAGCCTCCGTCCGTCCCCGCACTCGGTCCCGTACCGTGTGCGGGGACGGACGTGCGTAACGGGGAGCGTGAGACATGGCCGGGAAGGACCGCGACCGGTTCTCCACCGCGACCAGGCTGCGGCTGCTCGGCGAGCAGACGGCGGCCCGCGTCTACCGGTCCCAGAACCGCCGTCAGGCCCGCCGCTCCCGGCTCACCGGCCGGGCCGCCTTCCTGGCGCTGATCGTCTGCTCCCTGGTGGTGGCGCTCGCCTATCCCATGCGGCAGTACATCTCCCAGCGCGACCAGATCGCCGAGCAGGAGAGGCTCTCGCAGGACGCGCGGGCGCGGACCGAGGAGCTGCGGGACGAGAAGGCGCGGCTCAAGGACGACGCGTACATCCGCCGTCTCGCCCGCGAGCACCTGCACTACGTGCTGCCCGGCGAGACCGGTTATACGGTGGTCGACCCGGACGCGGCCGAGGTGCGCCGCGGTGAGCCGGGGGAGACGGGGCGGCCCTGGCACTCGAACCTCTGGGACGGCGTCGACACCGCGGACCGGGAGTGACCCCGTCGCGGTACCGTGCCCCCTCCCCGCACCGATTCATACAGTCCGACCGATGACATTCAAGGCAGGCATGGACACGCCCCCTCCGCAGACCGAATCCACCACGCCCACCGCCGCGGACATCGCCGCGTTCGAGCTCCAGCTCGGCCGCCCGCCGCGCGGTCTGCGCGCCATCGCGCACCGCTGCCCCTGCGGCAACCCGGACGTGGTCGAGACGCAGCCCCGTCTGGAGGACGGCACGCCGTTCCCGACGACGTACTACCTGACGTGCCCGCGCGCCGCGTCCGCGATCGGCACGCTGGAGGCCAACGGGGTCATGAAGGAGATGACCGAGCGCCTGGCCACCGACCCGGAGCTGGCCGCCGCCTACCGGGCCGCGCACGAGGACTACATCGCGCGCCGCGACGCCATCGAGGTCCTGGAGGGCTTCCCGAGCGCCGGCGGCATGCCGGACCGGGTGAAGTGCCTGCACGTCCTGGTCGGCCACTCGCTGGCGGCCGGCCCCGGAGTGAACCCGCTGGGCGACGAGGCGATCGCGATGCTGCCGGAGTGGTGGGCCAAGGGCCCCTGCGTCACGCCGTGCGGCGACGCCGACGCGTCCTGACCCCGCGCGGTCCCCGTACAACCACAGGAGCCCCATGACCCGCGTTGCCGCCATCGACTGCGGTACCAACTCCATCCGCCTGCTCGTCGCGGACGCGGACCCCGCCACCGGGCACTTCACCGAGCTGGACCGCCGGATGCGGATCGTCCGTCTCGGCCAGGGGGTCGACCGGACCGGCAGGCTGGCCCCGGAGGCGCTGGAGCGCACCTTCGACGCGTGCCGCGACTACGCGGCCGTGATCAAGGAGCTCGGCGCCGAGCGCATCCGCTTCGTCGCCACCTCCGCCTCCCGGGACGCGGAGAACAGCGCCGTGTTCGTCCAGGGCGTGCTGGACATCCTGGGCGTCGAGCCCGAGGTCGTCACCGGTGACCAGGAGGCGCAGCTGTCCTTCGACGGTGCCACCAAGGAGCTGGCGGGCAGCGACCACCTGGAGAAGCCGTATCTCGTCGTGGACATCGGCGGCGGCTCCACGGAGTTCGTCGTGGGCGACGACCGGGTGCTGGCCGCCCGGTCGGTGGACATCGGCTGCGTACGCATGACCGAGCGTCATCTCGTCCAGGACGGCGCCGTGGTGGACCCGCCCACGCCCGACCGGATCGCGGCGATCCGCGCGGACATCGACGCCGCCCTGGATCTCGCCGCCGGGACCGTGCCGCTCGCCTCCGCGGCGACGCTCGTCGGCCTGGCGGGGACGGTCACGACGATCGCGGCGATCGCCCTCGGGCTGGAGGAGTACGACTCCGCGGCGATCCACCACTCCAGGGTCTCCCTGGAGCAGGTCCGGGAGATCACCGGGCGGCTGCTCGCCTCGACGCACGAGGAGCGCGCGGCGATCCCCGCGATGCACCCCGGCCGGGTCGATGTGATCGCCTCGGGCGCGCTCGTGCTGCTCGCGGTGATGGAGCGCAGCGGGGCCGCCGAGGTCGTCGTCAGCGAACACGACATCCTGGACGGGATCGCCTGGTCCGCCGCGTGATCACAGCGCCCCCGCAGGCGCGGTGAGAAGCTGCTCATACGCATTCCCGCCTGCACCTTTGAGCTCGACAAGGCTCCTTCGGACCCGTCCGGAGGAGCCTTTCGCGCGGCGCCGCCACGAAGTTCGTGAACTTCTTCACAAGGAATTCGGTCCCTCTGGGGGAAGTTCTGCACCCGGGGGGCCGCACGGGTCGTCCGCGAGGCGGCGCGGCAGTGATGCGGGGAGGTTTCGGCGGGGTGGCCGGGGCGTGTCGCGGACGGCTGGTTCATCCCGTCTGCCGCCCCAAGGGCCAGCTCACAAGCGGTGAACAACGTTCGCCAGGACCTCGTGGTTCCCCGTGCCCGCCATGACCTGGGTCACGTGGGCGGCGAAGTGTAGCAGAGGGTCGCGCATACCTTGTGAAGGGGCTCACGAGCATGCCCCCCGAGGGGGGTGGATACTCGATGGCATGAGCACCACGGAGCGTCCCAGGATCCTCGTTGTAGGCGGTGGGTACGTAGGCCTGTACGCAGCTCGTCGCATTCTGAAGAAGATGCGGTACGGGGAGGCGACCGTCACGGTCGTCGACCCTCGCTCGTACATGACGTACCAGCCCTTCCTCCCCGAAGCTGCTGCCGGCAGCATCTCGCCTCGGCATGTCGTCGTCCCGCTGCGACGCGTGCTGCCCAAGGCCGAGGTTCTCACCGGCCGTGTCACGACCATCGATCAGGACCGCAAGGTCGCCACGGTCGCGCCGCTCGTCGGCGAGGCCTACGAGCTGCCCTTCGACTACCTGGTCATCGCGATGGGCGCGGTCTCCCGCACCTTCCCGATCCCCGGCCTCGCCGAACAGGGCATCGGCATGAAGGGCATCGAGGAGTCCATCGGCCTGCGCAACCACGTCCTCGAGCAGCTGGACAAGGCCGACTCGACGACCGACGAGGACGTCCGCCGCAAGGCGCTGACGTTCGTCTTCGTGGGCGGCGGCTTCGCCGGCGCGGAGACCATCGGTGAGGTCGAGGACATGGCCCGCGACGCGGCCAAGTACTACACCAGCGTGAAGCGCGAGGACATGCGCTTCATCCTGGTCGACGCCGCCGACAAGATTCTTCCCGAGGTCGGCCCGAAGCTGGGCGCGTACGGCAAGGAGCACCTGGAGAGCCGTGGTGTCGAGGTCTACCTCTCGACCTCCATGGACTCCTGCGTCGACGGTCACGTGGTGCTGAAGAACGGCCTCGAGGTCGACTCCAGCACGATCGTGTGGACGGCCGGCGTGAAGCCGAACCCGGCCCTGGCCCGCTTCGGTCTCCCGCTCGGCCCCCGTGGCCACGTGGACACCTCCGAGAAGCTCCAGGTGCAGGGCACCGACTACATCTGGGCCGCGGGCGACAACGCCCAGGTCCCGGACATGGTCGGCCGCCGCGCGGGCAACCCGAACGCCTGGTGCCCGCCGAACGCCCAGCACGCGCTGCGTCAGGCCAAGGTCCTCGGTGACAACGTCATCTCCGGCATGCGGGGCTTCCCGCAGAAGGAGTACAGCCACGCCAACAAGGGTGCGGTCGCCGGACTCGGCCTGCACAAGGGCGTCGCGATGATCGTCATGGGCAAGGTGAAGATCAAGGTCAAGGGCCGTCTTGCCTGGTACATGCACCGCGGCTACCACGGCATGGCCATGCCGACCTGGAACCGTAAGATCCGGATCTTCGCCGACTGGACCCTGGCGATGTTCCTGAAGCGCGAGGTCGTCTCGCTCGGCGCCATGGAGACTCCGCGCGAGGAGTTCTACGAGGCCGCCAAGCCGAGCCCCGCGCCCGTCGCGGCCAAGGCCGACGGCGACAAGAGCAAGACCGAGGGCGAGAAGGCCAAGGCCTCCTAGCGCTCGTACGTCATCGAAGGGGCCGTCCGCCATCCGTGGTGCGGGCGGCCCCTTCGGCGTGCCTGCCCGCCGTCAACTAGATGGCTAATGCAGGTGTTTTGCCGTTCCGTTGCCCGGCCGGGGGATGGCATCGCGGCCGGGTTGCGTTGACGCTGGTGTACCTCGCTGCGGCCCCGAGGTGTCGCGGCCCGGTTCGGGTGCGTATATGCGAATTTAGGCACGTTCGGAAACACCACCACGGAGGTGTGCACCATGGCCGACGCCGCATCGCGGCTGACCGCTCTTGCCGAAGAGTTGCTGGGGGAGCCCCTGCCCGTCCGGATCAGGGCGTGGGACGGCAGCGAATCCGGGCCGCCGGGTGCCCCCGTCCTCGTCCTGCGCCACCGCCGCGCCCTGCGGCGCCTGCTCTGGAAGCCGGGCGAACTGGGCCTGGCCCGCGCCTGGGTGGCCGGTGAGATCGACGTGGACGGTGATCTCTACGCCGTCCTGGACTCCCTGGCCTCGCTGCTCTGGGAGCGCGGCGCCGACGCCAAGGACACCGTCCACCCCGTCCGCGACCCGAAGGTCCGGGCCTTCGCCCGCGGCCTCGTCCAGCTGGCCGGGCCCTGGCCCCCGCCGGCCCCGCCCGCGGAGGAGGTCAGACGCCGCACCGGCGCACTGCACACCAAGCGCCGCGACAAGGCGGCCATCAGCCACCACTACGACGTGGGCAACGACTTCTACGCCATGGTCCTCGGCCCGTCCATGGTCTACTCGTGCGCCTACTGGCAGGACGGCGGGAGCCTCGAAGAGGCCCAGCGGGACAAGCTCGACCTCGTCTGCCGCAAGCTCGCCCTGAAGGAGGGCGACCGGCTCCTGGACGTCGGCTGCGGCTGGGGCTCCATGGCCATCCACGCCGCCCGCGAGTACGGCGCCCGCGTCACCGGGGTGACCCTCTCCACCGAACAGGCCGCCTTCGCCCGTAAGCGCATCGCCGAGGAGGGCCTCACGGACCGGATCGAGATCCGGGTCCAGGACTACCGGGACGTCAGCGACGGCCCGTACGACGCCATCTCCTCGATCGGCATGGCCGAGCACGTCGGCACCGTCCGCTTCCGTGAGTACGCCGACGACCTCTACGCCCTCCTCAAGCCCGGCGGCCGGCTGCTCAACCACCAGATCGCCCGCCGCCCCGAGAAGGACGAGACCGCCTACCGCATCGACGACTTCATCGACTCCTACGTCTTCCCCGACGGCGAACTGGCCCCGGTCGGCCGCACCGTCGCCACCCTGGAGGAGGCCGGCTTCGAGGCCCGTGACGTCGAGGCGATCCGCGAGCACTACGCGCTGACCCTCCGCCAGTGGGTGACCAACCTGGAGAACAACTGGAAGGAGGCCGTACGGGCCACCTCGCCCGGACGCGCCAGGGTGTGGCGGCTCTACATGGCGGCCTCCGCGCTCTCCTTCGAGCACAACAAGATCGGCGTCAACCAGATCCTCGTGGTGCGTCCGCGGGAGGGCGGCGCCGCTGACATGCCGCTGCGGGCCCGCGACTGGACGGCGTCGGCGAACGGCTGACGACGGCTGGTCCGCACACACGGAAGGGCCGGTACCCGCGGGTACCGGCCCTTCCCGTACGGAGCCGGCGGGCTACTCCGTCTTGATCGCGGTCAGCATGTTCAGCTTCGCGCCGCTGCGGGCCGGCCAGAGGGAGGCCAGGACGCCCACCAGGCCCGCGAGGACGAGGAAGACGGCGAGCCGGTCCCAGGGGATGACCAGGGCGTAGCCCGGGATCGAGGCCGACAGGCTCTCGCCGATCGCCCAGCCCAGGAACGTACCGAGGCCCACACCGACCACCGCCCCGAAGAGCGAGATGACGACGGCCTCCAGCCGGATCATGCGCTTGACCCTGCGCCGGTCCAGACCGATCGCGCGCAGCATGCCGATTTCCTGCTGGCGTTCGTAGACCGACATGGCGAGCGTGTTGACGACGCCGAGGACCGCGATGACCAGGGCCATGGCCAGCAGCCCGTACATGATGTTCAGCGCGGTGTTGATGAAGCCGCCGAACATGTCCCGGATGCCCTGGCGGTCCATGACGCTCATCGCCGGGTTGTCGCCGAGCGCGTCGACCACGGCCTGCTCGTTGGCCTCGCTCTGGCCGCCGTCCATGGTCAGCCAGACCTCGCGGATGTCGGCGAGGGTCTCGTGCGGGTCGACGACGTCCTCGGCGATCAGGACCGGGGAGAGGAACTCGTTGCCCTCGTAGAGCGCGCCGACCTTCAGCGTCTCCTTCTTGTCGTCCTGGAACGTCACCGGAACGCCGTCGCCGGTCTTCCAGCCGCGCGACTTCGCGGTCTTGCGGTCGACGGCGATCTCGCCGTCCTTCAGGGAGGAGAGCGAACCGGAGACCGTCTTCAGGGCGAAGACCTTCTCGACGTCACCCGGGGTGACTCCGGAGGCCGAGATACCTTCCTCCTTGCCGACGGTCAGCCAGACGGCCCGCTGGGGGGAGGCCGCGGCGACGCCGTCCGCCGTGCGCAGGGCGGTGAGAGCCGTCTCGTCGAGCGGCTCCCCGCTGGCCATCGAGATCATGTAGTCGGCCCGGATGTTGTCCGTCGTCATCTTGTCGATGGTCTGGCCCAGCGTGACTCCGAGCACCGAGATACCGGTGACCAGGGTGAGACCGATCGCCAGGGCGGAGGCGGTGGCTCCGGTGCGCCGCGGATTGCGGACCGCGTTCTGCGCCGCCAGCTTGCCGGAGACCCCGAACACCTTGCGCAGCAGCGGGCGGAACAGGGCGATCACCGGCCGCGAGAGCAGCGGGATGAGCACGATGACGCCGATCAGGGCCAGAAAGGCCCCTCCGCCGATGAGCCAGCGGCCGTTCTCGTCGCCCTGGGCGGCACCGCCGATGATCGCGGCGGACCCGAGGAGGGTGAGGACCCCGCCGATCGAGTTCCGTACGACGAGGGACTTGGTGGTGGCCACGGCGTGCACGCTGCTCATCGCCGCCACCGGCGGGATCTTGGCGGCACGGCGGGCGGGCAGCCAGGCGGCGAACACGGTGATCAGCACACCGACGGCGAACGCCGAGACGACCGAGGCGGGGGAGACGACCAGCGGTCCGGCCGGGATCTTCCCGCCGATCACGCCCATCGCGGAGCGCAGTCCGACGGCGAGGCCGACGCCGAGCGCGAAGCCGGCCACCGACGCGACCACGCCGACGACACCGGCCTCCAGCAGGATGGCCCGCTTGACCTGCCGGCGGGAGGCGCCGACGGCGCGCATCAGGGCGAGTTCCTTGGTGCGCTGGGCGATGAGCATGGTGAACGTGTTGGCGATCAGGAACACACCGACGAAGAGCGCGATGGCCGCGAAGGCGAGCAGCATCGAGTTGAGGCTCTTGAGGCCGGACTCGGTCATCTCGGCCTCCTCGTCCGCGAGGGCCGCGCCCGTCTTGGCCTCGGCGTCCTTGGGGAGGAGGGGCTTCACCGCGGCCAGCAGCGCGGTGTCGGACGCGCCGGGCTCGGCGACGACGTTGACGTCCTTGAACTCGCCGGGCCGAAGGTAGAGCCGCTGGGCGACGTCGGTGTCGAAGAGGACGAGGCTGCCGCCGGCGTTCACGGCGCCGTCCTCGGTGGTGAAGACGCCGGAGAGGGTGTACTCCTTCACCGGGCCGTTCGTGGCGACCCGCACCGGGGCTCCCACGCGGTACTCGCCCTTGCTCGCGGTCTCCTTGTCGAGCGCGATCTCACCGTCCTTCACCGGCCCGGTGCCCTCGGTGAAGGTGTACTGCGCGTCCTTGCCGCCGGTGCCGGGGGCGAAGTTGGAGCCGGTGTTGGACCAGCCGTTGCCGATGAGCTTGCCGTCCGGGTCGGCGACGCCCGCGAAGCCGGAGACCCGTCCGGTGGCCTCCGCCACGCCGTCGATGTCCCGGATCTTCCCGAGTGTCTCCTCGTCGACGGCGGCGGTCTCCTCGTCGCCGCGCTCCGCCCAGGTCGTGACGGCGACGGCGACGTTGTCGTAGCTCTTGGCGGACTGGTTGCGGAAGGCGTTGCCGAGGGTGTCGGTGAAGACCAGGGTGCCCGAGACGAAGGCGACGCCGAGCATCACGGCGAGCACGGTCATCAGCAGCCTGGCCTTGTGCGCAAGCACATTGCGCACGGCGGTACGGAACATGTCTGTGTGTCCTGGGGATGGGTTCCGGAAGGGGGAGGGGCGGCGGGCTCGCCGGGTCAGCTGGTGCGGCCCTTCGCGTCGAACGCCTTCATCCGGTCCAGCACCTTGTCCGCGGTGGGCTGCGTCATCTCGTCGACGACGGCCCCGTCCGCCAGGAAGATCACCCGGTCCGCGTAGGACGCGGCCACCGGGTCGTGGGTCACCATCACCACGGTCTGGCCGAGCTCGCGCACCGAGTTGCGCAGGAAGCCGAGGACCTCGGCGCCGGAGCGGGAGTCGAGGTTGCCGGTCGGCTCGTCACCGAAGATGATCTCGGGCTGGGAGGCCAGGGCGCGGGCGACCGCCACGCGCTGCTGCTGGCCGCCGGAGAGCTCGGTGGGCCGGTGCTTCAGCCGCTCCGAGAGGCCCACCATGTCGATGACCTTCTCCAGCCAGGCTGCATCGGGCTTACGGCCCGCGATGTCCATCGGCAGGGTGATGTTCTCCAGCGCGGTCAGCGTGGGGAGCAGGTTGAAGGCCTGGAAGATGAAGCCGATCTTGTCCCGGCGCAGCTGGGTGAGCTGCTTGTCCTTCAGGGTCCCGAGCTCCGTCTCACCGATGCGCACGGAGCCGCTGCTGAAGCTGTCGAGACCGGCCACGCAGTGCATCAGCGTGGACTTGCCGGAGCCCGAGGGGCCCATGATGGCGGTGAACTCGCCCTGCGGGAAGTCCACGGTCACCCGGTCCAGGGCGACCACCTGGGTCTCCCCCTGGCCGTAGACCTTCGACAGCTCCGTGGCGCGGGCGGCGACCGCGGTGGTGCGGTGAACGGTGGTGGTGGTCACGGGGGTACTCCTGGTTCGGACGACTGCTTCGCGGGACTGGTTCGCGGGGACCCCACCATCGTCACCGCCGTATCGCGCCGGGTCGTCAGTCCCCGTGCCCGTTCCTGGGGCCCTCTTGAGTCGCACCCGCAGGGCGGCGGCGTAGTCCTGAGGTAGGAGAACGACCCCGAGATCCGCCGCCCCGGGCCCGCGGCCCCGGACCTCAGCGCGGGGGCGCGGTGGACCCCCGGGGCACCAGCCGGGCCGCCGCGTCCTCGAAGCCGGGGGCGGTGCCGTCGGCCACCATCGCCAGGAGGGTACGGGCCGCGTGGGTGCCGTACGCGGGGATGTCCCTGCTCAGGGCGGTGAGCGGGGGGCGTACGACGCGGGAGAGCTGGGAGTCGTCCCAGGCGACGAGCGAGAGGTCGCCCGGCACGTCGAGTCCCATCTCCTGGGCGACGGAGAGGCCGGCGACGGCCATGATGTCGTTGTCGTAGAGGACGGCGGTGGGGCGCGCGGCCGAGCTGATCAGCCGCCGTGTGGCGTGCGCGCCCTCCTCGCCGGAGTAGTCGGTGTGCACCACCACCGGCTCGTCGAGGCCGAGTTCGGCGCTGAGCTCGCGCTGGGCGCGGTCGCGCAGCTGGGTGTGCGTCAGCTCGGGCAGTCCGGCGACCCGGGCGATCGAGCGATGGCCGAGCGCGGCCAGATAGGTCAGGGTGTCCCGCAGCACCGCCCGCTCGTCCGACCAGACGGGCGTGAGCGGTCCCGCCGCGGACGGGTCGCCGATCACGACGGCGGGCATGCCCAGCTCGGCGATGCCCTCGATGCGCGGATCGGGGGAGCGCACATCGGCGACGAAGACCCCGTCCACCCGGCCCTCGCCCCACCAGCGGCGGTACATCTCCAGCTCCTGCGCGGGGTCGGTGACGACCTGGAGGAGCAGGGCGCAGCCGCGCGCCGACAGCTCGGTCTCGATGCCGCTGATCAGCTCCATGAAGAACGGCTCGACCCCGAGCATCCTGGCGGGCCGCGACAGCGCGAGCCCCACGGTGTCGGCCCGCGCACGGGTGAGGGCCCGGGCCGCGCTGTTGGGGCGCCAGCCGATCTCCTGCGCGATGGCCTTGATGGAGGCGCGGGTCGCGGGGGAGACCCCGGGGCGGTCGTTGAGGGCGTACGACACCGCCACCTTCGACACCCCGGCGCGGCGCGCGATGTCGGCGATCGTGGGGCGGTGCTTGGACATGCGACCTCGCTTAACCGGTTCGTGTTCAAGGCGCATCCTAGACCGTCCGGCCGCAAGGCCCTGACCACTGTCTTCCCCGGCGCGGTCCAGACCTCTCCCAACACCCCTGAAAAAACTCGGATGGGAGCGCTCCCGCTCT
Organism: Streptomyces sp. NPDC002125; assembly: GCF_053593715.1. NCBI lineage: Bacteria > Bacillati > Actinomycetota > Actinomycetes > Kitasatosporales > Streptomycetaceae > Streptomyces > Streptomyces sp. NPDC002125. The sequence goes on from NZ_JBSFDD010000025.1 coordinate 36,611, forward strand.
ATTGACACCGCTTCTGGGCCCCCATACCTTCACGGCACTTACCCGGTTCAGTAACTCCGCTCGGCAGGGACGGCGGGGGAAAAGGAGGGGCTATGGGTACGCGTACCCGGCTGCGGGTCACCACCGCACTCGCCGTGTTCACACTCGCCGCGACCGCGTGCACGGGAGGCGGCTCCGGGACGGGCGGCTCCAGCGGCCCGGTCGGCAAGGGCGGCTCGCTGCCCCGCAACGAGACGCTCTACACCACCGGCACCCAGTGGGGGCCTCCGGCCAACTACAACCCGCTGCGCAACTGGGACCACGCGACCGGCACCAAGGGCCTGGTCTACGAGACGCTGTTCCACTTCGACCCCAACGAGGGCAAGCTGACGCCCTGGCTCGCGGAGTCGGGCAGCTGGACCGACGACAAGACGTACGAGGTGAAGCTGCGCTCCGGCATCACCTGGGCCGACGGCAAGCCGCTGACCGCGAAGGACGTGGCGTACTCCTACGGCCTGGGCAAGATCGAGGCCGCCTCCTTCCACTCGCTGTGGAGCTGGCTGTCCGACGCGAAGGCGGTGGACGACAGCACGGTCCGCTTCACCTTCAAGGAGGCCCGCTACCAGGAGTGGGACTACACCCTCTACGGCCAGCCGGTCGTCCCCGAGCACATCTGGAGCACCCGCTCCGACGAGGACGTCCTCAACGGCGTCAACGACAAGCCGGTCGGCACCGGGGCGTACAAGCTCAAGAGCAAGTCCCAGGACCGGGTCGTCTGGGAGCGGCGCGACGACTGGTGGGGCACCAAGGCGCTCAGCATGACGCCCGCCCCCCGCTACATCGTCGACGTCTCCAACCCGAGCAACGAAGTGGTCATCGGTCAGCTGGGTCAGGGCCAGCTGGACCTCAGCAACAACTTCCTGCCCGGAGCCTCCTCGCTGGTCAAGAGCAAGAAGGTCGTCTCGTACTACGACGAGGCTCCCTACATGCTCTCGGCCAACACCGCCTGGCTGGTGCCCAACACCACCAAGAAGCCGATGGACGACGCTGCCTTCCGCAGGGCGCTGGCCGCCTCCGTCGACACCGGGAAGATCGTGAAGGGTGTGTACGGCGACCTCGTCAAGCCGGCCTCCCCGACCGGACTGCTGCCGCAGTGGGAGCAGTACGAGGACAAGGCCCTCATCGCGGAGAAGGGCTTCACGCACGACACCGCCGCGGCGAAGAAGGAGCTCGCGGACGCCGGTTACAAGGACAAGGACGACGACGGCTTCGTCGAGAACAAGGACGGCTCCGCCCTCAGCCTGAAGCTGGCCGTGCCCTCCGGCTGGACGGACTGGATGGAGGCCGCCAAGGTCATCGCCGCCGGGGCCAAGGAAGCGGGCATCAAGCTCAGCACCGAGTTCCCCGACCAGAACGCCCTGAACGAGCAGCGCGGCAAGGGTGAGTTCGATCTCGTCATCAACAACGAGCGCCAGCTGTCGAACACGCCCTGGACGTACTACGACTACATGTTCCAGATGCCCGTCCAGAAGCAGCAGAACACGGTCAACTTCGGCCGGTACGAGAACGAAGAGGCCTGGAAGCTGGTGCAGGAGCTCGGCGGGGTGAAGACCGACGACGCAGCGGGCATGAAGGCCGCCGTGTCGAAGATCCAGGACATCCAGCTCACCGAGATGCCCATCATCCCGCTCTGGTACAACGGCCTCTGGTCGCAGTCCACCACCGGTACCTGGACGAACTGGCCGTCGGACGCCGACGGTGCTCCCAAGACGGCACCCGCCCTGTGGCGCAACTGGCTGGAGATGGGCGGCTTCGAGACGCTCACCCAGCTGAAGCCCGCCAAGTAGCGCGGAAGCCGCCGTCCATGACCGCCCCGCCGTGCGCCCACACCTGACCGTGTGCGCACGGCGGGGCTCTCCACCAGGGGAGCACCCTTGCGCCGCTATTTCGCCCGCAAACTTCTCATCTACGCGCTGACCTTCGTCGTCGCCGTCACCGTCAACTGGATGATCCCGCGCTTCATGCCCGGCGACCCGGTCTCCGCCATGGTCGCCCGCGCCCGGGTCTCGCAGCCCGAGGCCGCCGAGGCGATGCGCACCTACTACAACAACCTGTTCGGCTTCGACGAACCGCTGTGGCAGCAGTACCTCCACTTCTGGGGGGCGCTCCTCCAGGGCGACTTCGGCATCTCGATCTTCGTCTTCCCCACACCCGTCGGCGACGTCCTGCTCGACGCGCTCCCGTACACGCTCGGCCTGATGATCCCGGCCGTCCTGCTCAGCTGGTTCGTGGGCAACTGGATCGGTGCGCTGTCCGCCCGCCGCAAGGTCCTGGACAACACCGTGCTGCCGGCCGGATATCTGCTCACCGCCATGCCGTACATGTGGATCGCCGTCATCCTCGCCTGGGCGCTGGGCGCCAAGGCCGGATGGTTCCCCATATCAGGGGGCTACAGCCTGGACATCCAGCCCGGCTGGAGCGCCGACTTCGCGGTGGACGCGCTGCACCACTGGGTGCTGCCGTTCCTCTCCCTCTTCCTGGTCGCGCTCGGCGGCTGGGCCATCGGCATGCGCAACATGATCATCTACGAGCTCGAGTCGGACTACTCCGCCTATCTGTCGGCCCTCGGCGCACCCCAGCGGCTGATCCGCCGCTACGCCTTCCGCAACGCCGTACTGCCCCAGGTCACCGGGCTGGCGCTCCAGCTCGGGGTGCTCGTCGCCGGAGCGCTCGTCACCGAGATCGTCTTCGCCTACCCGGGGCTCGGCTCACTGATCCTGGCCGCGATCCAGAACCAGGACTTCTTCCTGCTCCAGGGCGCGTTCCTCTTCATCGTCATCGGCGTACTGATCGCCAACTTCCTCATCGACATCGTGTACGTCATCGTCGACCCCCGCACCCGTACGGGCATGGCAGGAGGCACGTCATGAGCACACTGCCCGACCCGGCACCCGAGGCCCCGTCCGCCGACGCGCCCGTCGCCAAGCCCGGCCGCGAGTCGCTGCACTACGCGGTGCGCAACCCCAAGCTGATCATCGGCGTGACCCTCGTCGCGATCCTGCTCGCCGTCGGTGTCATCGGCCCGATGCTGCTCGACAGCGGCAACCCCAACGAGTACGTGGGTCCGCAGGCCGCCGCGCCCGACGGCACGTACTGGATGGGCACCACCACCTTCGGCCAGGACGTGTACGCCCAGTTCGTGCACGGGCTGCGCGCCACCTTCCTGGTGGGCGTCGTCGGCGGGGCCATCGCCGCCGTGATCGCCATGGTGGTCGGCTTCCTCGCCGGCTACCGGGGCGGAGTCACCGACGAGATCCTCAACATGCTCACCAACGTCGTCCTCGTGATCCCCGCCCTCGCCGTCCTGCTGATCATCAACGCCTACATGGGCGTGCGCAGCGTGGCCGTGCAGGGCCTGTTCATCGGACTGACCTCGTGGCCCTGGGCGGCGCGCGCCATCCGCGCGCAGACGTTCTCGCTGCGCACCCGGGAGTTCGTGGACCTGGCCCGGCTCAGCGGGAGCGGCACCTGGCGGATCGTCTTCCGCGAGATCGCGCCCAACATGAGCTCGTACCTCTTCATGATGTTCATCCTCCTCTTCGGCGGGTCCATCCTCATCGCCTCCTCGCTGGACTTCATCGGGCTCGGCCCGACCGAGGGCGTCTCGCTCGGCCTGATGCTCCAGAGCGCCCAGCAGTGGAGCGCGCTCCAACTCGGCATGTGGTGGTGGTTCATTCCGCCGGGCGCCGGGATCACCGCGATCGTCGGCGCGCTCTACGTCGCCAACGTGGGCCTCGACGAGGTCTTCAACCCGAAGCTGAGGGAGTCCTGAGCACATGACCCTGACCGTCAACGATCTGCGGGTCCACTACCGCACGCTGCGTGGCGAGGTCCGGGCCCTGGACGGCGTCGGCTTCGACCTGGCGGACGGCGAGATCCTGGGCCTGGCCGGCGAGTCCGGCTGCGGCAAGACCACCCTGGGCAAGTCCCTCATCCGTCTCGACGGCCGGATGCGGCACGTGGGCGGCACCGTGACCCTGGACGGCGACGAGCTGCCGCTCTCCGACGACCGGGCCATGAACGCCTACCGCTTCCACAAGATCTCGCTCGTCCCGCAGTACTCGATGAGCGCGCTCAACCCGACGCGGCGCATCGGCCGCATGATCCGCGAGCTCCTCGCCTCGCGCGGTGTCACCGTGGACACGGACGAACTGCACCGCAGGCTCGCGCTGGTCGGCCTCGAACCCGAGGTCCTGGAGCGCTATCCCATCGAGCTGTCCGGGGGCATGAAGCAGCGCGCCGTCATGGTGATCTCCACGCTGCTCGACCCGTCCGTCCTCATCGCCGACGAGGTCACGTCTGCGCTGGACGTCTCCAACCAGCAGGCCGTCGTGGGCGCACTCACCGGGCTCCGCGACAAGGGCCTGGTCACCAGCATGATCTTCGTGACCCACGACCTCGGACTGACCTCGCACATCGCCGACTCGATCATGGTGATGTACGCGGGCAAGCTCGCCGAGAAGGCGCCCACGAAGACCCTGACGACCGCGCCCCGCCACCCCTACACCAAGATGCTGATCGGCTCGCTGCCCCAGGTCGGCGCCCGCTTCAAGGACAAGCCGCTCAGCGGCATCGAGGGCTCCCCGCCCTCCCTGCTGAACCCTCCCGCCGGCTGCCGCTTCCGCGCCCGCTGCCCGCTCGCCGACAGCGGGTGCGCCGAGGAGCCCCCGGTCGTCGAGGTGGCCCCCCGTCACACCGTCGCATGCTGGAAGGCGGCCTGATGCTGACCCTCGACCGTGTCACCAAGACCTTCCGGGCCGGCGCCTTCGGCGGCGGCTCCACCACCGCCGTGGACCGGGTGTCCTTCTCCGCCGCACCGGGCGAGCTGGTCTCCCTCATCGGTGAGAGCGGCAGCGGCAAGTCCACCATCGGCCGCATGGTGCTCGGCCTCACCCAGGTCAGCTCCGGCAGCCTCACCCTGGACGGCGAACAGGTCCGGCCGGGCAAGGACTTCTACCGCCGCGTCCAGGGCGTCTTCCAGGACCCCTTCAGCTGCTACAACCCCGTCTTCAAGGCCGACCGCGTCTTCGCGCTGGTCCGCCGCGCCTACCACCCGGACGTCCCCGACAAGGAGTGGGCCGACCGCGTGGAGAAGGCCGTACGCGACGTACGCCTTGACCCGGGGCAGGTGCTCGGCCGCTATCCGCACCAGCTCAGCGGCGGCCAGCTCCAGCGCCTGCTGATCGCCAGGGCGCTCCTGCTCGACCTGCGCTTCCTGGTCGCCGACGAGATCACCAGCATGCTCGACGCCTCCACCCGCATCGATGTGCTCAACCTCCTCGCGGGGCTCAAGGAGCGCGGTCTCGGCGTTCTCTACATCACCCACGACCTCTCCCTCGGCACCTATCTCGCCGAGAGGACGGTGGTGCTCAGGAACGGCCGGGTCGTCGAACGCGGCGATACGCAGAAGGTCTTCGGCAACCCCCTCCACCCCTACACCCGCACGCTCCTGGCCGCGGTGCCCCGGCTGAACCAGCCCTGGACGTCCGCCGAACCCGTCGAGGCCTGCGCCTACCACGAGGGGGGCGCACAGGATTCCGATCTGCACGAGACCGAACCGGACCACTTCGTCGCCTGCGCCCAACTCCCCGACTGCGGAAGGACCTCCGCGTGACCTCTCGCCACCTGCCCCTGCACGAGGGCTGGACGCTCACCGCCGACAGCCCCGTGCCGGTGGGGCTCCCCACGGGCGGCGTCCCCGCGGTCGTCCCCGGCTGTGTGCACACCGATCTGCTGGCCGCCGGACTGATCGACGACCCCTATCTGGACGACAACGAGAAGCGGCTCGGCTGGATCGGCCGTACCGACTGGACGTACAGCACCGCCTTCGACTGGTCCGACGACGGGCACGAGTGGGCCGACCTCTGCTTCGACGGCCTCGACACCGTCGCCACGGTCCTGCTCAACGGCACCGAGGTGGGCAGCACCGCCAACCAGCACCGCTCCTACCGCTTCCCCGTCCGGGAGCTGCTGCGCGAGGGCTCCAACACCCTCGCCGTGCGCTTCGCCTCCCCGTACGCCTACGCGGAGGGCTTGCGCGACAAGCTCGGCGACCGGCCGGGCGCCTACACCGAGCCGTACGCCTTCATCCGCAAGATGGCCTGCAACTTCGGCTGGGACTGGGGCCCGACCCTGGTCACCTCGGGCATCTGGCGGCCCGTCGCCCTGGAGTCCTGGACCGGCCCGAGGATCGCCGAGGTGAAGGTCCTCGCCGACCTCGACGGGGACGGGGTGCCGCGGCTGGCGCTCACCCTCGGCGTCGACCGGGCCGGCGACGGCCCCCTGGAGGCGACGGTGGAGGTGGCCGGCGAACGGGCCGTGCTCACCGTCCCGGCCGGCGAGTCCCGCGCAGAGGTCACGCTCCCCGTCCCCGGCGCGGAGCGCTGGTGGCCGCACAGCCACGGCGAGCAGCCGCTGTACGACGTCACCGTGCGCCTCGGTGACGACGCCTGGAACGGCAGGACGGGCTTCCGGGGCGTCGCCCTGGAGCGCGAGGCGTTCCGCATCTCGGTGAACGACGAGCCCGTCTTCGTACGCGGGGTGAACTGGATCCCCGACGACTGCTTCCCCGCGAGGGTCACCCGGCAGCGGATCTCCGACCGCTTCGACCAGGCGATCGCGGCGGGCGTGAACCTGATCCGGGTCTGGGGCGGCGGCCTCTACGAGAGCGACGACTTCTACGAGCTGGCCGACGAGAAGGGGCTGCTGGTCTGGCAGGACTTCCCGTTCGCCTGCTCGGCCTACCCGGAGGAGCAGCCGCTGTACGACGAGGTGGCCGCGGAGGTCCGCGAGAACCTCGTCCGGCTCGCCCCGCACCCCTCGCTCGTGCTGTGGTGCGGCAACAACGAGAACCTGGAGGGCCACGCGGACTGGGGCTGGCAGGAGAAGCTGGAGGGCCGCACCTGGGGCCACGGCTACTACCACGAGCTGCTGCCCGCCCTGTGCGCCGAGACCGACCCGACCCGCCCCTACTGGCCGGGCTCGCCCTACTCCGGCTCCCCGGAGCTGCCCCCGCAGGACCCCGCCCGGGGCACGGTCCACCTCTGGGAGGTGTGGAACCGCGCCGACTACACCCACTACGCCGACACCGCCCACCGCTTCGTGGCCGAGTTCGGCTTCCAGGGCCCGCCCGCGTACGCCACGCTGCGCCGGGCCGTCAGCGGTCCGCTCGGCCTGGGCGCCCCGCTGATCGCCCACCACCAGAAGGCGGAGGACGGCGACGCCAAGCTGCTGCGCGGCCTCGGGGACCATCTGCCCCAGCCCGCCTCCTTCGACGACTGGCACTGGCTCACCCAGCTGAACCAGGCCCGCGCGGTGGCCTTCGGCATCCGCCACTTCCGCTCGCACACCCCGTACTGCATGGGCTCGATCGTGTGGCAGCTCAACGACTGCTGGCCGGTCGTGTCCTGGGCCGCGGTGGACGGCGACGGCCGCCGCAAGCCGCTCTGGTACGCCCTGCGCGCGGTGTACGCCGACCGTCTGATGGCCGTACGGGACGGAGCCCTGCACCTGGTCAACGACTCCCCCCGCCTCTGGGAGGGAGTGCTGCGGCTGACCCGGCGCTCGCTGGACGGCACGGTCCTGGCCGAGGAGGAGGTCACGGTGAGCACGGCGCCCCGTGATGTCTCCCGCGTCCCCCTGCCGGCCCCGGTCGCCGAGCCCGGCGACAGCACCCGCGAGGTGCTCGTGGCGGAGCTGGGCGAGCTGCGGGCGGTCGAGTTCTACGAGGAGGACACCCGCCTCGCGCTGCCACCCGCCCGGTACGAGGTCTCCGTGACCCAGGGTGACGAGTCGGGTATCGGTTACCGGGTGACCGTGACGGCACGGACCCTCCTGAGGGACCTCGCCCTCTTCCCCGACCGGCTCGACCCGGCGGCCGAGGTGGACGACATGCTCGTCACCCTGCTGCCCGGCGAGAGCGCCGTGTTCCATGTCACGGGCGCGGTGCTGAAGGACCCGGAGGCACTGGGGACGCGCCCGGTTCTGAGGTGCGTCAACGACACGGTCCACAGCTGAGGTGGCGGAACCCTGGCGAACGGTGGCGCGGCCCCTGGCGCATGGGCCGTGCGAGTGCGGCGAGTTTCCGTCATTCCCGTTTGCCGGGGTTCGTCCCGCTCGGAAGGTCCGGGCGTGTGCTGATGCGCTGCGAAGTGTCTGACGGCCACTCAAACGGTCAATAAAATAAGACAACATCGAGCGGGTGTTCCGCTGTTCGAGGGACGCCCCCGGATAGGGTCTTGTGCCAACGCGGAGTCGCGCGCCCACGCCCGGGTGGTGGAATGCAGACACGGCGAGCTTAAACCTCGCTGCCTCCTCGGGGGCGTGCCGGTTCGAGTCCGGCTCCGGGCACTCACCTCCGCACGCGGGTTGAGCTGCGCGAAAGGCCGGCTTCGCGGTCCGTGGTCCGGGCGCCGGGAGCACGGCGGGTGTACGCCTCCCCCGCCGCCGCGTGCGGCGACGTCGCAGAGCGTGAGCGGAAGGCACCCGAACGCAGTCACCGATCCGGTCGGAGCCACGGGCGGCCCCTGGAGCGCGGGCGCCGGCCCGTGCGGCGCCGTGGCCCGCTGGTGCGGGGCGGGCCGAGGGGGTCGCAAAGTATTTCAGCCGTCAACTTCCTCAAAGATCCTCCTCTGGCACTAGGGTCATTGTTTTGCCTACCCATTACTCTTGTGACAAGGCCACGCACGGTGGCCATGGAGGAGTGAAATGAGGAGCAGCAACCCGGTCTTCTCGCGACGGGGGTTCAGCCGCGACAACGGCTACGCGGGCTTCAACGCGGCGCCGCAGGCCGGGGCCCCGGCAGCGGGTGCCAACCCGTACGCCCAGGGCACCGCCGCCAACCCGTACGCCACGAACCCCTACGCCCAGCAGGACACCCAGTACGGCGCCCCTCAGGCGCCGGCGCGCTCCGGCGCGATGACGATCGACGACGTCGTCACGCGTACGGCGATGACGCTGGGCACCGTGGTGCTCACCGCCGCGCTGTCCTGGGCCCTGCTGCCGGTCGACGAGGCCAATCTCGGCAAGTCCTACGGCATCGCCATCGGCGCCGCCCTGGTGGCGTTCGTCTTCGCGATCATCCAGTCCTTCAAGCGCAAGGCCTCGCCCGCGCTGATCCTGGCCTACGCGGCCTTCGAGGGTGTCTTCCTCGGAGTGATCTCCAGCACGGTCAGCACCTACATCAGCCCCGGCACGGTGATGCAGGCGGTCATGGGCACCATGTGTGTCTTCGCCGGTGTCCTCATCGCGTACAAGATGCGGTGGATCCGCGTCACCCGCCGTTTCTACGGCTTCGTGATGGCCGCGGCCATGGGCTTCGTGCTCCTGATGATGGTCAACCTGCTGTTCAGCGTCTTCGGTGGCGGTGACGGCCTGGGCTTCCGCAGCGGCGGCCTCGGCATCCTCTTCGGAGTGATCGGCATCATCCTGGGCGCGTGCTTCCTCGCCCTGGACTTCAAGCAGGTCGAGGACGGCATCAACTACGGCGCCCCGCGCGAGGAGTCATGGCTGGCGGCCTTCGGCCTCACCCTGACGCTCGTGTGGATCTACCTGGAGATGCTGCGTCTGCTCTCCATCCTCAACGGGGACGACTGACCCCGTAGGCACGACGACGACGGAACGGCCCGCAGGTTCGCCTGCGGGCCGTTCCGTCGTCGCGGGCAGGGGGAGCATCGGCGCCTCCCACGCAGTACGTACGCGTTGCCGGTCCGTGCCCGGGCGTCGGCGCGTTGGTAACCATCGCGCGGGGGCGCGTAGGGTCACGGCGTGCTCGATACGACTCCTCTGATCACCGCCGTGGACCGATTCGCCGACCGGGTGCGCAGCGCCCCGCAGAGTCGGCTCCAGCGCGGCACGGCCGCGGAGGCCCTGGCCGCGGCCAGGGAGCTGTCCGCCCGGGCGCAGCGCGCCGAGTCGCCCGGCCGGGAGCCGCGCGTGATGCCGGACGCGGGGATGTTCGCGGTCGGTGACCAGCTCGCCGTCGCGGGCCGGGACCTGGCCGTGGCACTGGAAACGGCCTCGTCCCAGGAGCTGGACGAGGCCGTGCGGTGTGTCGAGGAGGCGGCGGCGCGTGCGTTCGCACCCGGGCCGCGCTAGAACGAGGCGATGACGCGGTCGGCGAGGATGTAGACGTTCTTCTCGCCGCACGAGAAGGTCAGCGCGTAGGCGCCGGAGACCCCGGAGCCGCCCAGCAGCACCGGCTGCTGCCCGGAGCGCAGCGACTGTGCGAGGCGCTCGGCGGTCTCCCGGTGGCCGGGGGTCATACAGAGCGTCGTGCCGTCGGCGAAGACGTACACGTCGAGCGTCCCGAGCGGGCCGGGCCGCACGTCCGTGAGCTCCGTAGCGGTGTCGGCGAGCCGCTCCAGACGGTTCACGGTACGCTCATGGTCGGTGACGACCGGTGTCTGTACGGGGACGAAGTCCGGGTGCGAGGGGTGGCGGCGACGGGCTGCGGCCAGCTCGGGGGAGTCCTCGGCGAACTCCGCGTATTCGGCGGCCTCGGGCAGGTCGGTGAGTTCGGCGAGCTCGACCAGCTCGTCGAGGGCGTCGCCCGCTTCGAGGTCCATCGCCTCCAGGCCCGCGAAGTCGCTCTGGCGGGGCATGAAGAACGGGGCGTCATCGCCGAGCCCGCCCAGCAGGGACGGGGCGTCGGCGGCGTCGCGGGCCTCCTGGGCGGCCCAGAAGGCACGGGCCTCGGCGAGCTCCCGCTCACGCTCCTCGGCGAGTGCTTCGGCGACCGCCGCGCGTATCTCCTCGACGGGCGTGCTGGAGCTGCGGTCCTGCTGTTCGGGGACGGTCGCGCGGAGGGTCCGGCCCTCCGCCAGCTCCGTGCGCAGGGCGCTGACCTGCTTGCGCAGCCCGTGAGCAGCGTGCAGAGCGGCGGCGCCGACGGCCGTGGCAGCGGCGGTGGTCAGCAACAGGGCAAACGGCATGGCGCTCACTGACATACTCCCGGTTTCAATCGACACCCCCGACTTCCTACATCAGCTTGTCCTGTACTGGTACGCCCTGTCAGTGCATTACGTCACGAATTGGACAGGTCTTTGGGCCCTGTGTTTAGCCCTGGGGCGGGTGTGACCTGCAGAAACGACTCTCCCCCGGGACGCAGATCACATCCTGGGGGAGATTCGGTCACGATCGCGGCTCGGCCGGGTTCAAGCGGTCCCCGGCGCGGGAGGGCGGCACCTGGCCGGAAACCGCCCTGCGGTCCGCGACGGCTGTGCGACGGCTCAGCTCAGGCGCTCGATCACCATGGCCATGCCCTGTCCGCCGCCCACGCACATGGTCTCCAGACCGAACTGCTTGTCGTGGAACTGCAGGCTGTTGATCAGCGTGCCGGTGATGCGCGCGCCGGTCATGCCGAACGGGTGGCCGACGGCGATCGCGCCGCCGTTGACGTTGACCTTGTCCAGCGGCAGGCCGAGGTCACGGTAGGACGGGATGACCTGGGCGGCGAACGCCTCGTTGATCTCGGCGAGGTCGATGTCGTCGATGGTCAGCCCGGCGCGCTTCAGCGCCTGCTTGCTGGCCTCGACCGGGCCGTAGCCCATGATCTCGGGGGAGAGGCCGGAGACGCCCGTGGAGACGATGCGGGCCAGCGGGGTCAGGCCCAGCTCGCGGGCCTTGGTGTCGGACATGATCACGAGGGCGGCGGCGCCGTCGTTGAGCGGGCAGCAGTTGGCCGCGGTGACGAGTCCGTCGGGGCGGAACACCGGCTTCAGGCCCTGCACGCCCTCCAGGGTGACGCCCGCGCGCGGGCCGTCGTCCTTCGAGACGACCGTGCCGTCCGGCGTCGTCACGGGGGTGATCTCGCGCTCCCAGAAGCCGTTCTTGATGGCTTCCTCGGCGAGGTTCTGCGACCGCACGCCGAACTCGTCCATGTCCTGCCGGGTGACGCCCTTGACCCGGGCCAGGTTCTCCGCGGTCTGGCCCATAGCGATGTACGCGTCGGGGACGAGGCCCTCCTCGCGCGGGTCGCTCCAGCTGGTGCCGGTCTGCTCGGCGCGGGCCGCGGTGCGGGCCTCGGCCTCGGCGAAGAACGGGTTGCGGGTGTCCGGCAGGCTGTCGGAGTTGCCCTTCGCGAAGCGGGACACCATCTCGACACCGGCGGAGATGAAGACGTCGCCCTCGCCCGCCTTGATGGCGTGCAGCGCCATGCGGCTGGTCTGCAGCGAGGAGGAGCAGTAGCGGGTGACCGTACAGCCGGGGAGGTGGTCCATCCCCATCTGTACGGCGATGATGCGGCCCAGGTTGTTGCCCTGCTCGCCGCCGGGGAGGCCGCAGCCGAGCATCAGGTCGTCGATGTCCCTCGGGTCCAGCTCGGGGACCTTCGCCAGCGCGGTCTGGATGATGGTCGCGGTCAGGTCGTCCGCGCGCAGGTCCTTGAGGGACCCCTTGAAGGCCCGGCCGATCGGCGAACGGGCAGCAGAGACGATCACGGCTTCGGGCATCACGCGGCTCCATGAGGGATGGAAGGCAGGAAGGCTGGGCTGCCTTGGAAGTTACCCGGACGTACAGCTGAGGTCACCCAACAGGCGATGTGATGCGGACCTCTTTTCTAAGCAACCGCTCAGTCGCCCGCAATGTTCCCGGCCGGCCGGGGGCAGAGGCGGGAGCAGAGGCGGGAGCGCGACCCGGCTCGGGACCGGTCGCCGCACGGGTCGCCTCCGCCCGCCCCGCACGGGGTCGCCGGTCCGGACCTTCGAAGGTGCGGGGACGACGGGGCCTCTCCCGCCCGACCGGTCGCCCGGGCGGTGCTCAGGCCCGGCGCCAGGTCGCTCCCGAGCCGCGGCCCGGCATCGGCCCGCCGTTCCTGCCCGGGCCCGTGCCCGGCTCCGTGCCGCGCTCCTCGACCGGACCCGCGCCCGTACCCGTACCCGCGCCCGTACCCGGCCCCGCGCCCGTACCCGGCCCCGCGCCCGTACCCGGCCCCGCGCCCGCCCCCGGCCCGGTGTTCGTATCCGCGCCCTTGTCCTTGTCCTTGTTCTCGTGCCGCACCGGCTCCGTGTGGGCCGGGAGGCGCCGGCGCCTGCGGTGCTTGAGCAGGGCCCAGGGTGCCCTGGCCCCCGTCACCTCGGTGCCCGCCTCGCGGGCGGCCCTGGACGCCGCCTTGGCCACCGGCAGCATGCCCTCGCGCCGCGAGCTGTCCAGATGGTCGGATTCCGGCCACAGCCCGAGTGCGGCGCAGAGCGTCGGCAGCATCGCCATCGAGGCGGTCGCGTACCCCTCGGCCGAGGGGTGGTAGTTGTCCGGTCCGAAGAGCTCGCGGGGATTGGCCTCGAACTCCGGGCCGAGCAGGTCTCCCAGCGAGACCGTCCGGCCGCCCTGCTCCACCGCGCCGATCGTCTGCGCCGCCGCCAGCTGGCGGCTCACCCGCCGGGCCAGCCAGCGCAACGGCTGGTAGACCGGCTCGATCGTGCCCAGGTCGGGGCAGGTCCCCACCACCACCTCCGCACCGGCCGTACGCAGCCGGCGCACGGCCGTGCTCAGACAGCGGACCGACTGCGTGGCGGGCATCCGGTGGGTCACGTCGTTGGCGCCGATCATGATCGCGCAGACGTCCGGCACCCCCGAGGGGTCGGCCAGCACCAGCGACACCTGGCGGTCCAGGTCGTCCGACCGGGCGCCCGGCAGTGCCACGTTCCGCAGGTCCACCGGCCGCTCGGCCACCGCCGCCAGCCCGGACGCCAGCAGGGCACCAGGGGTCTGGCCGGCCCTGCGCACTCCCTGGCCCGCCGCCGTCGAGTCGCCCAGCATCACGAACCGCAGCGGATCGGAGGGGCCGGCGAAGGCCACCCCGTAACGCCCGTCCGCGCTCGGCGGGACCGGTGCCTTTCCGCCGCCCACCTGCCGTTTCGCCAACTGCACCTCGGCCAGCACCAGGCCGACCGTCGCCGCCCCGACCAGTCCTACGCTGCCGCCCCCATATGCCGCACCCGCCGCGATCCGCCGTGCCACCCTCGCTCTCGACACAGTCCGGTCCACCTCCTCCGTGCCGTACAGCCGTACACAGCACTACCTGCCCCGCGGAGGGCGTAGCTCAATCGCTTCGCCCGATCTCGTGCCCGTACGCATACTCTTGGCGGACCATCTCGGAGATCCCGGAGTACACGGTGCAATTCCACGATTCGATGATCAGTCTGGTCGGCAACACCCCGCTGGTGAGGCTGCGCAATGTGTCGGCAGGCATTCAGGCGACGGTCCTGGCCAAGGTCGAGTACTTCAACCCCGGCGGGTCGGTGAAGGACCGCATCGCGCTGCGCATGATCGAGGCGGCCGAGCAGAGCGGCGAGCTGAAGCCCGGCGGCACGATCGTCGAGCCGACCAGTGGCAACACGGGAGTCGGCCTGGCCATCGTCGCCCAGCAGAAGGGCTACAAGTGCATCTTCGTCTGCCCGGACAAGGTGTCCACGGACAAGATCAACGTCCTGCGGGCGTACGGCGCCGAGGTCGTGGTCTGCCCGACGGCCGTCGACCCCGAGCACCCGGACTCCTACTACAACGTCTCCGACCGGCTGGTCCGTGAGACTCCGGGAGCCTGGAAGCCCGACCAGTACTCCAACCCGAACAACCCGCGCTCGCACTACGAGACCACCGGCCCGGAGCTCTGGGAGCAGACGGACGGGCGGATCACCCACTTCGTCGCGGGCGTCGGCACCGGCGGCACGATCACCGGCACGGGCCGCTATCTCAAGGAGATCAGCGAGAACCGGGTGCGGGTCGTCGGCGCGGACCCGGAGGGCTCCGTCTACTCCGGCGGTTCGGGACGCCCGTATCTCGTGGAGGGCGTCGGCGAGGACTTCTGGCCGAGCGCCTACGACCGCACGGTCACGGACGAGATCGTCGCGGTCTCCGACAAGGACTCCTTCCAGATGACCCGCCGTCTCGCCAAGGAGGAGGGGCTGCTCGTCGGCGGCTCCTGCGGCATGGCGGTCGTCGCGGCCCTGGAGGTCGCCAAGCGCCTGGGTCCCGAGGACGTGGTGGTCGTCCTGCTGCCGGACAGCGGGCGCGGTTACATGAGCAAGATCTTCAATGACGAATGGATGGCCGACTACGGCTTCCTGGAGGACACCGGTCCCTCGGCCAGGGTCGGCGCGGTGCTCGACTTCAAGGACGGCCCGCTTCCCTCGCTCGTCCACATGCACCCGGAGGAGACGGTCGGCGAGGCCATCGACGTGCTCCGGGAGTACGGCGTCTCCCAGATGCCGATCGTGAAGCCCGGCGCGGGTCACCCGGACGTGATGGCCGCCGAGGTCATCGGCTCCGTCGTGGAGCGCCAGCTCCTGGACGCGCTGTTCACCCAGCGGGCCACGCTCTCCGACCCGCTGGAGAAGCACATGTCGGCGCCGCTGCCGCAGGTCGGCTCCGGTGAGCCCGTCGAGGACCTGATGGCCGTGCTCAGTGGTGCGGACGGTGCCGATGCGGCGATCGTCCTCGTCGAGGGCAAGCCGACGGGTGTCGTGAGCAGGCAGGACCTGCTGGCCTTCCTCGCGAAGGGCTCCGCGCCCAAGCCGTAGCGGGCAGGTTTCCGGGGTTCGCGAAAACGGTACGAGCGCGACACGTACGCGCAGCACCGGCTTAACACGGCACCGGCAGAGTAATGGGTGTCGGCAGGGAGACCCGCCGACACCACGAACGGCGACACGGACTACGGAGCGGCTCCCGGACCTCCACCGTCGCCCGGACGCGACACCCGGCCCTGACCCGGGACCGCGTCCCTCGCGGGGACCGCCGTCGTCCCGCCCCCTGGGCAACCGGGGGTGCGGCGGTCCCCGCGATTATTCATGCCCGCATGCGCGCGGTCCCCGTGCTCGCGCCGCCGGGGATTCTCAGTCCTCCCAGTCGGACGGATACCGCTTCCTCGCCCGGGCCCAGGGCCACGAGCGGGCGGCGTGCACGGCGTTCACCCCGAAGATTCCCAGCCAGGCCACGACGAGCCCGTCGATCCCGGCGTTCGCGACGCCGATGGCGGACAGCGGGATCGCCAGCACCAACGACACGATCCCGAAGCCGTAGCGCTCCGCGAAGGCCCCGAACGGCCTCGTCGGCCGTGCGGCGCCCCGGGCGGCGGCCATCTGCTGCTCGGCGAGACCGCGTCGCATCCGCCGGTCGACCGTACCGTCGAGCCGCTGCTCGACCTTCTCCAGGAACGAGTCGATGAGCGCGGCCTCGTACTCGGGCCCCAGCTCGGCACGGGCCTGGAGGGTGGCGTCGAGCTCTCGCTTGAGCTCAGGGTCACGGGCTTCCATACGCAGTACGTTACGAAGCCGGGGCCCTCCGGTCAGTGGGGTTAGCCCCCCGGTTTGCGCGGTCCTTCGCGCAGGGCACCCCGTGCCCCCTCGGCGTAGCGTTGATGCCGGAGACGGGAGGCGTCCCATGGCCACCACGACGTCGTCCGCCCGCACCATCCCCCGTACGACGGGGGCGCGGGCCCGCAGGGTCAACGAGGCGGAACTGCGGGCGACCCTGTCCACCTTCCGCGAGCTCTCCGACGAGGACTGGCGGCGGCCCACGGTCTGCGAGGGCTGGACGGTCCGGGACATGCTCGCCCACACCGTCGGCCAGTTCGAGGAGCTGCCGCGTCCCTGGGTCGCCGTGCGCCGTGTCCGGCAGGCGGCGCGGACCCATCCAGGGCTCGGCAGGCTCGACGGGCACAACGAGGTCCAGATCGAGGACCGCAAGGCCGTCCCCGGGCCCGAACTGATCGGCGCCCTCGCGCACTTCGCGCCGCAGGGGCTCATCGCCCTGCGGCGCATGCCCGCCCCGGCCCGCCGCAAGGTCCGCCTCAGCCTGCTCTACCCGGAGGCGAGGGCACTGCCCGACGACTCGATGGACTACCTCGGCAACGTCCTGCTGGCCCGCGACACCTGGATGCACCGGGTGGACCTGGGGGACGCCACGGGCGCCGAACCGGTCCTCGACGGGCACGACCGGGAGATCGTGGACCAGGTGGTGCTGGACCTGGCCCTCTCGTGGACGGGGCCCTCGGCGGAACTCGACCTCCGTGGTCCGGCGGGCGGGCACTACCTTCTGGGCATCGGCGCCCCGGCCGCCACCCTCCGCGCCGACGCGGTCGACTTCGCCCGGCACCTGTCCGGCCGGCCGACGCGAGGGCGCCTGGAGCTGGAGGGGGACCCCGAGGCGGGGGCGGCGCTGCTGGCGGCCCGCGTCGTGTTCTGACGCGGTGCGCAGGCCCCGGGAGGCCCCGGCGCCGGAGGGGCCCCGGAGTCAGGGGGGAGAGACCTCGGCGAGGAACGCCTCGGGCGTGACGGCGTACCCAAGGCTGTTGATGACGGCGACCGGGGTGCTGTCGATCAGTACCGTCGGGGTGGACCGGACGCCGCTCGACGCGAACGCCGCCGACACCTGCGCCGCCCAGGGCAGATAGGTGCGCTCCATGACCTTCTGCCGGAAGGAATCGGAGTGCAGCGCCTCGACCTCACCGGCCAGCCGCAGCAGGTTGTCCCGGTCGGCGAAGGCGTCGACGTCCTCGCTGGGCTGATCGGCGTACAGGGCCCGCAGATAGTGCATGAACGGCTTCGGGCCCACGTCCGCCGCGGCTCCCAGCGCGGCCAGCGCCTCCAGGGACCCGCTGCCGCCCGCGTTGTCGTCGATGAACGTGCCGAAATGGTGGTCCACCGCGAAACGGCCCTCGTCGGCGGCCCGCTCCATCACGGCCCCGAGGTCCAGCTCCATGCGTTTGCAGTAGGGGCAGCGCAGATCGGCGTAGACACTCAGCACATGTGCGGCGTCGTCGTCCCCGTAGCGGACGACGACGCCGCCGGGCCCTCTCGTATTGGCTGGGATCATGCTCCAAGGGTCGGCAGGGGAGAGCCGTCCCGCAATGCGAGCCGCCGGACCGGCGGCCCGGCCGCGGCGGTGGACGTGCCTGGAACCGGTCTGTATATGGACATGCAGACTGCTTGCTGGCTGAATGGATTCCTCGGGTGCCGGACCGGCGCGGCGGAGTTTCTGGAGGGGACAGCATGAGCGGGAGCAGCCCGGCTGCGCGGTTGCAGCGGCTCTTCGAGGGGCAGCGGCTCACGCCCACCCAGCGGCGGATCGCGCACTCCATGGTGCGGCGGGCCGCGGACGCCCCGTTCCTCTCGAGTGTGGAGCTGGCCGAGCTGGCGGGGGTCAGCCAGCCGTCCGTCACCCGCTTCGCCGTGGCGCTCGGCTTCGACGGCTACCCGGCCCTGCGCAAGCACCTGAGGGAGGTCGCACCGGCCGGGGCGGAGGGCGGGACGGAGGCGGAGGAGTCGGTCAACGAGTACCAGCAGGCGGTGCGGGCCGAGATCGAGAATCTGCGGCAGCTGTCCGAGCTGCTCGCCGATCCCGCCCCGGTGGAGCGTGCGGGGAGGCTGCTCGCCGCGTCCAGGCCGCTGCTCGTGCTCGGTCTGAGGGCCGCGTCCTCGCAGGCCAGGGGGTTCGGCTACTTCGCCGCAAAGGTGCACCCCGATGTGCGGGTGCTCGACGAGGGCGGCAGCATGCTGTACGACCGGATCGACGCCGCCCGGAGCGCGGGCGCGAGCGTGCTGCTGTGCTTCGCGCTGCCGAGGCACCCGCGTGAGGCCGTGGACGCGCTGGCGTACGCGCGGGCGCAGGGGCTGACCGTCGTGACCGTGGCCGACTCCGCGTTCGCCCCGGTGGCCGCCCACAGCGATCTGCTGATCCCCGCCGCGGTGGGGACCGGGCTGGCCTTCGACACCGCGTGCGCGCCGATGCTGCTGGGGCGGGTGCTGCTGGAGGCCATGTGCGACGGGCTGCCCGACGCGCAGGCACGGCTGGAGGAGTTCGACGCGCGGGCCGCGGCGCGGGGGCTGTTCGTCGAGTAGCGGGGGCCGGGGTTCCGCCGGTTCTCGGAGGAGCGAGGGGGCGGCTTCCGCCGGTTCTCGGAGGAGCGAGGGCCTGCTTCCGCCGGTTCTCAGACGCCGCTCATCTGTGCCCGTTAATCTCCGCGCCCAGAAGGTGCACAGGGAGCTGCGGGAGAGGGGTACGGACGTGGGGCGCGGAGCGCAGTCGTTGGCGAGGGTGGCCGTGATCGTACGGGCCGGGGCCTCGCCGCTGTGGTGGCCGGGGCTGCTCGCGGCGGCCGTCGGGGCGTTCGTACCGGGAGTGACCGGGCGGCGGATCGGGCTGCTCGCCGGTGCCGCGCTGTTCCTGGTGGCCCTGGCCGTGGTGGCGTTCTCGCGTACGGGGAGATACGCGGAGCTCGCCAGGGGGGCCACCCGGGCGGGCCGGAGCGACTTCCTCCAGGACCGGGACGTGACCGTGCGGAACTGGCGGCGCCGGTACCGCTGGTGGCTCGCCGGGGCGTTCCTCGTGGCGGTGGCGAGCGCCGCCGTGCTGCCGGGGGCCGGCGGGCTTCTGCTGGCCGGTGCGGGCGCCGGGCTCTGGCTGAAGTCCGTACGGATCGGACAGCGGGAGAGGCGGGACGACGTCCTGTACTGGGTGCGGACCGACTGGGTGGAGCGCGGGCGGCCCGCGGGCAGCCGGGTGAAGGGCTACCGGACGACCGGGCCCATGGCGGGGGACGCCGCACCCGGAGGGGCGCGGCGTCGCCGCCCGTGAGACCGGCGGGTCAGACCTCCAGCTCGGCCTCGATCTTCTTCAGCTGGTGACGGGCCATCGCGAGGTTGGCCCTGACCTTGTCCAGGACGAGGTAGAGGAACAGGCCGTTGCTGCCGCGGGTCTTGAGGAGCCGGATGAGGTGGTACTGACCGCCGAGGGTGATCAGGACGTCCTCGATCTCGTCCTTGATGCCCAGGTGCTCCATGGTCCGGAGCTTTGCCCGGATGACGTCCGTGTTGCCGGCCGCCGCGACCTCCAGGTTGAACTCCTTGCCGCCGCCGAGGGTGCCCAGGGCCATGCCGCTCGTGTAGTCGACGAGAGCGACACCGAGGGTGCCCTCGATCGACGACATAGCTTCCTTCAGTGACGTTTCGGTGTTGGCCATAGTGCTCGTTTCCTTTCCCTGGCCGACCCGTTGGCCGGTCCGTTTATGACGTACGGGTGTCACGTGAGATCGGGTGCCGTGGTGCGGCGGGGCAGGCCCCCGGCCTGCTGGGCTCGCGGGGGAGGCGCCGGCCGGTCGGTGTGTTCCTGTGCGGCGTCGACCACTTCGCCGATGCGCGCGCCGGCCCTGCGGCCCTCCAGATGGAGGCGGCCGACGTTGATGCGGTCCTCGGCGAGCAGGGTCAGGACGGCGGAGGAGCCCGCGGCGTAGGTGGCGATGTAGCCGCTCTCGCCGCGGATCAGGAGTTCGCGGAAGCCGCCGCGTCCGGTGGCGTCGGTCATCCGGATCGAGACGCCGAGTGCGGCGGCCGTCAGGGCGGCGACGCCCTCGGCCTCTATGCCAGGGGTGTCCTGGGCGAGGATCAGGCCGTCGGTGCTGGCGGCCAGTGCACCGGTCAGGAGGGGCACGCGGGCGCGTAACCGCTGGAGCTCGTCGAGGACATCCTGCACTTCGGCCTCGGGCACCATCAGCTGTCTCCTCCCGGCACGCTGTCTGAGCGCGCGTATCACAGGGCCTCCAATGCGTCTCTGAGCCGGCGCAACAGGGCGACGTCGGGGTCGTTCGTGACCTCGGGCAGCGGGATGCGGCCGGGCTCCGATACGGACCCGGCCGTGACCGGGCGGACCGCTTCGACCAGTCCGGCGGCGGCGAGCCGGCGCAGATCGACGAGGATGTGGAAGGCCGAGCGGCCCAGTTCCGTGGCGATGTCCGTGGCCGTGCGCTCGCCGTCGACCAGGGCCAGGACGCGTCGCTGGCGCGGGGGTACGGGGGCGTCGACCGGGTGCGCGGTGGGGACGAGCGGCGCGGTGTCGGTGAGCGCGTCCGGCCAGATGCGGTCCAGGAGTTCGCGGCGCCGGAGCGTCTCGCGCTGCACGGCGTGCACGGGCACCGGGCGGACGGGGCCGATCCAGTGGGAGACCCCGTAGCGGAAGCGGGCCGGGGTGTTCGTGGGGGCCAGGGCGAAGAAGGCCGCGTCGTACAGCGCGCCCAGATGGCAGAGCTCCAGGGCGCCGCCGGGGACCCGGCCGCTGTCCACGAGATACCGGCCGACCCGCTGCCCGGCGCCCGCCTGGGCGACCGCGTCCCACCAGCCCTCGGAGCGCAGGGCCCCGCCGGTGGTGAGCAGCACGTCGATGCCGGGGGTGGCCGGGCTCTCGGCGTGGACGACCTGGCCGTCGGCGAGGTAGAGGGTGCCGCGGTCCCTCATCAGCGCGCCGGTCGCGCGCTCGGCCGCCAGCCGCTGGAGCATCGGGGACGGGGCGGCCCGTTCGGACAGGTCCGTTCCGGCGGTGCCCGTGGCTCTCATGCCAGGACCAGCCGCTCCGCTATCTCGCCGAGCCGTATGCGGGCGAGGGCCAGATTGCCCTCCGCGCGGTCCAGCCACAGGTGGAGGAAGACGCTGCTGTCGAAGGCGGTCTCCACGAAACGGAGGATGTGATAGCTGGGGGCGGTGGTGACGATGACGTCCTCGACGGCGGGGGCGGGCGGGCCGGACGCGCTCGCATGCCCCTCCGCCTGTGCGAAGACGGGCTGTTCGGCGGCCATCCTCGCCACCTCCGCGGTCTCGGCGGCCGTGGCCTCGTGGTCACCGTTGGGCGACTCACCGATGGTGCCGAGCGCGAGACCGCTGGTCCAGTCGACCACCGCGGCACCCCGGGCACCGGGCAGCCTCATGACGTCGATGAGGCACTCGTCGATTCCGGGCACCGCGGACTCCCCTCCCGACGTGGCGTACGGATGTAGTGGAGAGGCTACGCAACGTGTGCGGTCCTGGTGGGAGTTCTGGCATTTTCCATTGGTACATGCGATCGCCGGTGTAAAGGACGGCAGGTGAACGCGGTGCGGCCCGTCGGAATCCGTCCTACCGGCTGTCGCTCCTTCCCTGCGAGCGGGTTGTTCCGCGCCCGGTTTCAGGCCTTTCCGGCCTTCTCCCGGGCCGACATCACCGCCTTGTTGACCGCCCAGAGACCGATTCCGATCAGCAGGAGGATTCCGGCGCGGATGTAGACGTCCGCGGCCCGGTCGGCGAGCGGGCTCGCCAGGATCAGGGAGGTGACCGCCCCCAGCACGGGCAGGGCCGTCGGCGCACGGAAGTGGCGGTGCTCCACCCGGTCCTTGCGCAGCACGAGCACCGCGATGTTGACCACGGCGAAGACACAGAGGAGCAGGAAGGACGTGGTGTCGCCGAGGCCCTCGATCTCGCCGGTGGAGACCAGCCCGACGGCGAGCGCGGTCACGAAGACGATGCCCACCCAGGGGGTGCGGCGGCGGGCGAGGACGCGGCCCATCGTGGGAGGCAGGATGCGTTCGTTGGCCATGCCGTAGCAGAGGCGCGAGGCCATCATGATGTTGATCAGCGCGGAGTTGGTGACCGCGAACAGGGCGATCAGCGCGAAGAGCTTGGGCGGGAAGTCGATACCGCCCGCCTTCACCACTTCGAGCAGCGGCCCGCTGGACGTCTCCAGGGTGCGGTGGTCGACCAGCAGCGAGGAGACCAGGGCGACCAGGACGTAGATCGTGCCCGTCACCGCGACGCCGATGAAGATGGCGCGCGGGAAGGTCCTGGCCGGGTCGCGGGTCTCCTCGGCCATGTTCACCGAGTCCTCGAAGCCGACGAAGGCGAAGAAGCCGAGCGCCGTCGCGCCGAGGACGCCGGTGAGCAGTGCGTAGCCCGTGCCGCCCGTGTCCAGATCGGTGAGCCTGGACGGCTGGCCGTCGCCCGAGAGGACCGCGTACGCGCCGATCGTGAGGATCACCAGGAGGCCGCTGAGCTCGACGATCGTGAGGACGACGTTGGCCTTCACCGATTCGGAGACCCCGCGCAGGTTGAGCGCCGCGAGGGCGAGGACGAAGAGGATCGCGACGAATGTGGGCGGCACCGCGTCCGTGAACTCGCCCAGGTAGTCGCCGCTGAACGCGCGGGCCGCGGCGCTCGCGGACGACAGGCCCGAGCACATGACCATGAAGGCGACCACGAAGGTCAGGAACGGCACCTTGAACGCCTTCTGGGTGTAGAGCGCGGCGCCGGCGGCCCGGGGGTACTTGCCGACGAGCTCGACGTAGGAGGCCGCGGTCAGGAGCGCCACCACGAAGCCGATCAGGAAGGGCAGCCAGAGCGCCCCGCCGACCTTGCCCGCGACCTTTCCGGTCGTGGCGTAGATGCCGGTGCCGAGGATGTCCCCGATGACGAACAGGATGAGGAGCTTGGGGCCGATGACCCGCTTGAGCGCGGGCTCACCTGCCGGGGTCGTGGTCTCGGTCGACGGCACCGGTCCTCCTCGGGGGTGTGATGACAGGAGGCCTGCCCGGGGGAGGCGCGTGCCGCACCTGTTGACTAGAACTATTCAGGTAGACAGGATGTGAATGGAAGCGTCGCATTCGCGAGGAGGCATCCCCATGTCAGGACCCCGCCCCGTACGGGCACCGCGCGGTACGGAACTGAGCGCCCTGGGATGGCAGCAGGAAGCCGCCCTCCGCATGCTCCAGAACAACCTGGACCCCGAGGTCGCCGAGCACCCCGACAAGCTCGTCGTCTACGGCGGCACGGGCAAGGCGGCCCGGGACTGGCGGTCCTTCGACGCCATGGTCCGTACGCTGCGGACGCTGAAGCAGGACGAGACGATGCTCGTCCAGTCCGGGCGCCCCGTGGGTGTCATGCAGACCCACGAATGGGCACCGCGCGTCCTGATCGCCAACTCCAACCTGGTGGGCGACTGGGCCAACTGGGAGGAGTTCCGCCGTCTGGAGGCCCTCGGGCTCACCATGTACGGGCAGATGACCGCGGGCTCCTGGATCTACATCGGGACGCAGGGCATCCTCCAGGGGACGTACGAGACCTTCGCCGCCGTCGCGGCCAAGCGGTTCGGCGGGACGCTGGCCGGGACCATCACGCTGACGGCCGGACTCGGCGGCATGGGCGGCGCACAGCCGCTGGCCGTCACGATGAACGACGGCGTCGCGATCTGCGTCGACGTCGACCCGCGCGCCATCGAGCGCCGCATCGAGCACCGCTTCCTGGACGTACGGGCCGACTCCCTGGAGCACGCGCTCCAGCTGGCCGTCGAGGCCCGCGACGCGCGGCGCCCGCTCTCCATCGGGCTGCTCGGTAACGCGGCGGAGCTCCTGCCCCGGATGCTCGCCGAGGGCGCACCGGTGGACATCGTCACCGACCAGACCAGCGCGCACGACCCGCTCGCCTACCTGCCCGTCGGCGTCGACTTCGACGACATGGCGTCGTACGCAGCCGAGAAGCCCGCCGACTTCACCCGGCGCGCCCGGGAGTCGATGGCCGCACACGTCGAGGCGATGGTCGGCTTCATGGACGCGGGGGCCGAGGTCTTCGACTACGGCAACTCGATCCGGGGCGAGGCCCAGCTCGCCGGATACGCCCGGGCGTTCGACTTCCCGGGCTTCGTGCCCGCGTACATCCGGCCCCTCTTCTGCGAGGGCAAGGGGCCCTTCCGGTGGGCCGCGCTGTCGGGCGAGGCGTCGGACATCCACAAGACGGACAAGGCGCTGCTCGAACTCTTCCCGGAGAACGAGTCGCTGCACCGCTGGATCAGGATGGCCGGCGAGCGGGTCCACTTCCAGGGGCTTCCCGCCCGGATCTGCTGGCTCGGCCAGGGCGAACGCGACAAGGCGGGCGACATGTTCAACGACATGGTCGGCAACGGCACCCTCACCGCCCCGCTCGCGATCGGCCGCGACCACCTGGACTGCGGTTCGGTGGCCTCCCCCTACCGTGAGACGGAGGCCATGCTCGACGGCTCCGACGCGATCGCCGACTGGCCGCTCCTGAACGCCATGGTGAACGTCGCCTCGGGTGCCTCCTGGGTCTCCATCCACCACGGCGGCGGCGTCGGCATGGGCCGCTCCCTCCACGCGGGCCAGGTCTCGGTCGCCGACGGCACGGCGCTGGCCGGCGAGAAGATCCGCCGCGTCCTCACCAACGACCCCGCCATGGGCGTGATCCGGCACGTCGACGCGGGCTACGACACCGCGGAGTCGGTCGCGCGGGAGCGCGGTGTGCGCATCCCGATGCGGGAGGACGGCACCGCGTGAGCGACACCTTCCACGCCATGTGGCGCTCACTGCTGCCCATCGGCCGCAGCGACGCCTCCGGCGGCTACCGCCGCTACGCCTGGACCGGGGCGGACGCCGAGTGCCGTCTGTGGTTCCGGGCGCAGGCCGAGGCGCGCGGCCTGGTCACCGAGACCGACCGCAACGGCAACCAGTGGGCCTGGCTCGGCGACCCGCTCGCCGGGGACGCCGTGGTCACCGGCTCCCATCTCGACTCCGTGCCCGACGGCGGCGCCTTCGACGGGCCCCTCGGTGTGGTGTCCTCCTTCGCCGCCCTGGACGAACTCCGCCGCAGGAGAGCGGTGTTCACCAGGCCCTTCGCCATCACCAACTTCGGTGACGAGGAGGGCGCCCGCTTCGGGCTCGCCTGTGTCGGGTCCCGGCTCGCCGCCGGACAGCTGACCGCCGAGGACGCGCACCGGCTCCGCGACGGGGACGGTGTCTCGCTCCCGCAGGCCATGGAGGCGGCCGGCCACGACCCCGACGCCATCGGGCCCGACCCCGAACGCCTGGCCCGGATCGGCGCGTTCGTCGAGCTCCATGTGGAGCAGGGGCGCGCACTCGACCTGAGCGGGGACCCGGTGGGCGTCGCCTCGGCCATCTGGCCGCACGGCCGCTGGCGGTTCGACTTCCGGGGCGAGGCCAACCACGCGGGCACCACACGGCTCGCCGACCGGCGCGACCCGATGCTCACCTACGCCGAGACGGTGCTCGCCGCCCGGCGCGAGGCGGAGCTCGCCGGCGGCCTCGCGACCTTCGGCAAGATCGCGGTGGAGCCGAACGGCGTCAACGCGATCCCCTCCCTCGTGCGGGGCTGGCTCGACTCGCGCGCCGTCGACCAGGCCACCCTCGACGCCGTCGTCACCGGTGTCGAGCGGGCCGCGCGGGAGCACGCCGAGCGGGCCGGGATCGATCTCGCCGTCGTACGCGAGTCGTTCTCGCCCGTCGTGGAGTTCCAGCACGCGCTGCGGGACGAGATCCGCCGGCTGCTCGGGCTGCGCGGTCCGGACGACGCGGGGCGGACTGTGCCCGTGCTCGGCACGGGGGCCGGACACGACGCGGGTATTTTGTCCGCTTCCGTGCCGACCGCCATGCTGTTCGTACGGAACCCCACCGGGATCTCGCACTCACCCGCCGAGCACGCCTCGGAGGACGACTGCGTGGCCGGGGTGGAGGCACTCGCCGACGTACTGGAAGGTCTCGCGTGCAGCTGACAACGCAACCTACGGGCACACCGGTCACCGCGACGTACTGGATGTCCCACGCCTGGCTCGGCACCCATGTCGAACCGGGGGTCCTGCTGGACGTGGCCGGAGGGCGTATCGCCGGTGTCCGTACGGGCATCGACGCGCCGCCGCCCGGTGCCACCACACTGCGCGGCCTGACCGTCCCGGGGCTGGCCAACACCCACTCGCACGCCTTCCACCGGGCGCTGCGCTCCACCGTCCAGGTGGGCTCCGGCACCTTCTGGACCTGGCGCGAGACGATGTACCGCACGGCGGCCCGGCTCACCCCCGACACCTACTACGACCTGGCCCGTGCCACGTACGCCGAGATGGCGCTCGCGGGCATCACCGCCGTGGGCGAGTTCCACTACCTCCACCACGCGCCCGGCGGAACGCCCTACGACGATCCGAACGCCATGGGCGAGGCCCTGATCGCGGCCGCCGCCGAGGCGGGCATCCGCATCACCCTGCTCGACACCGCCTATCTCGCCGCCGGATTCGGCGCGAAGCCCGACCGGCACCAGCTCCGCTTCTCCGACACCACCGCCGACGCCTGGGCGGAGCGCGCCTCCCTCCTCAAGGGCGACGGCGACCAGGCACTGATCGGCGCCGCGATCCACTCCGTGCGCGCCGTCCCGGCCGGACAGCTCTCCACCGTCGCGGAGTGGGCACGGGAGCGGGCGGCCCCGCTCCACGTCCATCTCTCCGAGCAGACGGCGGAGAACGACGCCTGCCTCGCCGCCCACGGCCGCACCCCGGCCCGGCTCCTCGCCGACCATGGCGTCCTCGGGCCCGGCACCACCGGCATCCACAACACCCACCTCACCGCCGAAGACATCGAGCTGCTGGGCAGCTCCCGGACGGGCACCTGCATGTGCCCCACCACCGAACGCGACCTCGCGGACGGCATCGGCCCCGCCGCCGCGCTCCAGGGCGCGGGCTCCCCGCTCTCGCTGGGCAGCGACAGCCACGCCGTGATCGACCTCTTCGAGGAGGCCCGGGCGATGGAGCTCAACGAACGCCTGCGCAGCCATGTGCGCGGGCACTGGACCGCCGCCGCACTGCTGAGGGCCGCCTCCGCCGAGGGGCACGCCGCGCTCGGCCGCCCGGACGCGGGCGTGCTCGAACCGGGCGCGCCGGCCGATCTGACCACCGTCGCGCTGGACTCCGTCAGGACGGCGGGGCCGGTGCCGAGACTCGCCGCGGAAGCGGCCGTATTCGCAGCCTCCGCGGCGGATGTGCGGCACACCGTGGTGGCGGGACGGCACATCGTCCGGGACGGTCGGCACACCCGGATCGAGGACGTGCCGGGAGCGCTGGCCTCCGCCATCGCCGCCCTGCACGGGCACGGCTGAACACCCGCCCCGGGCCCCGGCCGGACGGCTGCCCGTACGGCTGCCTGGGGCCCCGCCCCGCCCCGGAACGGCCTCCCGGCCGGGGGCAAGTCCCTGGACCGCCCCCACACCGGCGGCCGGCCCCTGAACCCGCCTGGCAGTACGCCCCGAAGAACGCCCCCCGCCCGAGCCCCGGCAGCCAGCCGGGCGGCGAACCCGACGAAAGCCGAGCCCGGATGACGACGACCGCCCCGACGACCGCCCTCACCCGCATTGCGAACCTGGTCACCAACGACCCCTCCCTCGGTGACGGAACCCCCCTCGGACTGATCCGGGACGCGGCCGTCGTCATCGAGGGCGACCGCGTCGTCTGGACCGGTGAATCCAGCAAAGCACCCGCCACCGACAACGCCGTCGACGCGGGCGGCCGGGCCGTGATCCCCGGCTTCGTGGACTCCCACTCCCACCTCGTGTTCGCGGGGGACCGCACCGCCGAGTTCAACGCCCGCATGTCCGGACGCCCCTACTCCGCGGGCGGCATCCGCACGACCGTGTCCGCCACCCGCGCGGCATCCGACGAGGACCTGTCCGCCAACGTCGCGCGCTATCTCGCCGAGGCACTCCGGCAGGGCACCACCACCGCCGAGACCAAGTCCGGCTACGGACTCACCGTCGAGGACGAGGCGCGCTCCCTGCGGATCGCCGCCCGCCACACCGACGAAGTCACCTTCCTCGGCGCCCACATCGTGGCCCCCGACTACGCCGACGACCCCGCCGCCTACGTGGACCTGGTCACCGGGCCGATGCTGGACGCCTGTGCCCCGTACGCCCGCTGGATCGACGTCTTCTGCGAGCGGGGCGCCTTCGACGAGGACCAGGCGCGCACGGTCCTCACCGCGGGCCTGGCCAGGGGTCTGCACCCCCGCGTCCACGCCAACCAGCTCGGCCACGGTCCCGGTGTCCGGCTCGCCGTCGAGCTCGGCGCGGCCTCCGCCGACCACTGCACCCACCTCGACGACGCCGACCTCGACGCGCTCGGCCAGGGCAGCACGGTCGCCACCCTCCTCCCCGGCGCCGAGTTCTCCACCCGCGCCGCATGGCCGGACGCCCGCCGCATCCTCGGCGCGGGCGCGACCGTCGCCCTGTCGACGGACTGCAACCCCGGCTCCTCCTTCACCTCCTCCATGCCGTTCTGCATCGCCCTCGCGGTACGGGACATGGGCATGACTCCCGGCGAGGCGGTCTGGTCGGCCACCGCCGGAGGCGCCGCCGCGCTCCGGCGCACCGACATCGGCCGCATCGCCCCGGGAGCCCGCGCCGACCTCGTGCTCCTCGACGCCCCCAGCCATGTCCATCTCGCCTACCGGCCGGGAGTCCCGCTGGTCAGGGCCGTATGGCGGAGCGGGGAGCGGGTCGTGTGACGCACCGGAGGCGCCGGACCCGATTTTCACCGGTCGGTCACCAGATGTCGCGGCTGTCTACCGCGGAGTGACCGCGCCCGGTACCGTTCTGCACGGCGTGGCTCAGGGGGCAGGACCGGGGGGTCTTATGAGCGGTCGGCGCATACGTGTGGTCAGGCCCGGAGATCTGGGCGCGGGGGACATCGAGACCTGGCGGGAGCTGCGGGCGAAGTCCGGAGCACCGGCCCATCCGTTCATGGAACCGGAATTCACCCTCGCCGTCGGCCGTGTCCGGCCCCGCGCGAGGGTGGCCGTGATCGGTGACGGCGCCGGGGGGACGGGCGGCTTCCTCCCCTTCGAGCGGGGGCGGCTGGGGCACGGCCGGGCGATCGGCCTGGGCGTGTCCGACCTCCAGGGCGCGGTGCTGCGCCCCGGACTCCGGCTGGACACGAAGGAGCTGCTGCGGGCCTGCGGCCTCACCACATGGGAGTTCGACAACCTGGAGGAGGGGCAGGGCCTCTTCGAGCCGGACGCCGCCCGCTCGTACGCCTCGTACGTCATCGATGTCGGCGAGGGGTACGAGAGCTACGAGAAGGTGCTGCGCGCGCAGTCGCCGAAGTTCCTCAGGACCACCCTGGCCAAGGAGCGCAAGCTCGGCCGGGACGCGGGCGAGGTCCGGTTCGTCCTCGACGAGCGCGACCCGGCGGCGCTGCGGACGCTGATGGAGTGGAAGTCCGCGCAGTACCGCAGGACCGGCCGCCGCGACCGCTTCGCCAAGCAGTGGATCCGCGGCCTCGTGGAGTTCCTGTTCCACACCGGGGCGCCGGGCTGCTCGGGCCTGCTCTCGGTCCTGTACGCCGGTGACCGCCCCGTGGCGGCCCACTTCGGGCTCCGCTCGCGGACGGTGCTCTCGTGCTGGTTCCCGGCCTACGACCCGGGGTTCGCGAAGTACTCCCCGGGGCTGATCCTCCATCTGCGGATGGCCCGGGCGGCGGCGGACGACGGCATCGGGACGCTCGACATGGGGCGCGGGGCCGCCGAGTACAAGGACGCCCTGAAGACCGGTGAACTGACGGTGTACGAGGGCGCGTCGGTCAGGCCGGGCGCGGGTGCGGCGCTCCAGTGGCTGGGCCGCGAGCCGTCCCGGCGCGCCCACGGCTTCGTGACGAAACGGCCCCGGCTCGCGGGCCTGGCGCGGCGCGGCCTCGAACGGGCCGGCCGGCTGCGCGAACCGAAACGTCCATAGCGATCGCGACCGGGGGGACCGGATGCCGTACGGGAACGAACAGGCGGACAGCACAGCGCGGTTACCCGGCATCGGCCGGCTCGTGGGACTGGCCGTGGCCGAGCTGGAGCTCGACGCGCGGGACGGCTCGGGTGTGCGGATCGCCCCCGCACCCGGCGGCCCGCCCTTGGAGGACGCCCCGAGGGACGGCGACGACCTGCGGATCTTCGCCCTCGTGCGGCTGCGGGGGCGGCCGGTCGGCACGGTCGTCGGGCGGGTCCGCAGGGGCGAGGACGCGGCCTCCGTCCTGGCGAAGCAGGCCGCGGACGAGCTGGCGCTGCCCGGGGCGCCTGCCGGGGACGGGCCGACCGGGAGCGGGCCGACCGGGAGCGGGTCGACCGGGAACGGGCCTACCGGGGAAGCACGGGGCGGGGGCGCCGGACGGGGGGACATCCCCCGCGCCACGGTCGTCGTGGCGACCCGTGAGCGCCCCGGGCAGCTCGCCCGAGCCCTCGATTCGCTGCTCACGCAGGACCACCCGGACTTCGACGTCGTGGTCGTCGACAACGCCCCGGCCACCACCGCCACCCGCGATCTCGTCTCGTCGGTGTATGCCGGGCGGGGCGTGCGCTACGTGCGGGAGCCGGTGCCGGGGCTGGCCGCCGCGCACAACAGGGGGGGCGCCGTCGCCGAGGCCGGCGTCCTCGCCTTCACCGACGACGACGTCATCGCCGACCCGCACTGGCTCAGCGCCCTCACCCTGCCCTTCGGCGAGGACCCCCGGCTGGCCTGCGTCACGGGTCTGATCCTGCCCGCCAGGCTCAGCACCCCGGCGCAGATCCTGCTGGAGAGTCACGGCGGTTTCGCCAAGGGGTTCGCCGAGCGCCGCTACGACCCCGCGCACCCGCCCGCCGACGAGCCGCTCTTCCCCTTCACCGCCGGACGCTTCGGCTCCGGCGCCAACATGGCCTTCCGGGCGGGTCCGCTGAAGGCGGTCGGCGGCTTCGACCCGGCCACCGGCACCGGAACCCCCGCGAGGGGCGGCGACGACCTCTACGCCTTCGTACGGCTGCTCGCCGAGGGCCATCCGCTGCTCTACACCCCGGACGCGATCGTCTGGCACCACCACCGGGAGCGCTGGGGCGACCTGTGCGGGCAGGCCTACGGCTACGGCGCCGGGCTCACCGCCTGCCTCACCGCGCTCCTGGTCCGCAGGCCGGCGCTGCTGCCGCCCCTCCTGGCCCGGCTGCCGCGCGGCCTCGCCCATGCCCGGGCGATGACGGCGCCACGGGCCGACGGCGCGGCCGGGCGCGCGGGTGTTCCCGGTGCGCACGGTGCGTACACGTACCCGTGGCCCCGGCATCTGTCCCGGCTGGAGCGGCGCGGTCTGCTCTACGGCCCCCTCGGATACGTACGCGCGCGGCTGGCGCTCCGTGGCGCGGCACGACCCGGGGAGGGGCGATGAGCCCGCACGGACCGGACGCGTCCGGAAGGCCCAGCGGCCCCGGAAGGCCCATCGGACCCGGCAGGCCCATCGGCGCCGGAAGGCCGTTCGGGCCCGGCAGGCCCGAAGGCCCGGGGCCGGCATCCCGGATTCCGGTGCTGCTCTACCACGCCGTGATGGACGATCCGCCGGACTGGATCGCCGAGTTCACCGTCACGCCACGGTCGTTCGCCGCCCAGCTGGACGCGATCGCGGCGGGCGGCCGTACGCCCGTCCCGCTCAGCGCCCTCGTCGCCCATCTCGTGGGACGGGAGCCGCTGCCGGAGCGTCCCGTCGTCCTCACCTTCGACGACGGCTTCGCCGATCTGCCGGGTGCGACGGCCGAGGCACTGGCCGGGCGTTCGATGCCCGCCACCGCCTATCTGACCACCGGGGCGCTGACCCAGGCAGGCGGCAGCCTCCTGCCGCCCGCGCCGATGATGAGCCTCGGGCAGGCCCCGCTGCTGGAGCAGTACGGCATCGAGGTGGGCGCCCACACCGTCACCCACGCCCAGCTGGACACCCTGTCCGGCCCGGCGCTACGGGCCGAACTCGCCGACTCCAGGGCGGCGTTGGAGGACGTGCTGGGCCATGAGGTGACCCACCTCGCCTATCCGCACGGCTACAACAGCCCGCGCGTGCGCCGTGCCGCACGGGCCGCCGGTTACGAGAGCGCGGTGGCCGTCCGGCACGCGCTGAGCTCCGCCAGGGACGAGCCGTTCCGGATCGCACGGCTGATCCTGCGCCGGAGCCACACCGCCCGGGACGTCGAGCGCTGGATGGGCGGCCGGGGAGCGCGGGTGGCCCCGTTCCCCGACGCGCCGCCGACCGTGGGGTGGCGGTGGTACCGCAGGGCCCGGGCAGCCGTGCGGGGTCCGGAGTTCGCGGGCTGAGCCGGTGCGCCGCGGCAGCACGGAGAAAACGGCGAGAGCGCCACAAAGCCGAAGCACATTCCTATACTTCGCTTAAGGGGACAGCGGCGTGACGGCCGCGACCACATCCGTGGGGGGAGTCGCACCGTGCCACAGCATGTGCCCGTGCCGGTCAAGGGGGACGCCGGAGGGAGCGCCGGGCCGGTGCCCCCCGGCCGGCCGCCGGGCACCGCCCCCGGGAAGGCGGCCCGCCGCTTTCCCGGCGCGCCGGGGCCCCGGTCGCTGCTGACCTGGCTGCCGTTACTCCTGGCAGCCGGGCTCTGGACCCTCTCGCTGCCGCACATCGGATTCCGCTCGATGGGCGAGTACGGACTCCTGGACCGGCTGCCCCTCACCTACTACCTCTCCCTGCTCGTCCTGACCGCCGGCTTCCTGGCCAGCCTCCGCCGCGCGGGCACGGCACCGTGGTGGCCCGCGCTCCACTGCGCCGGTCTGCTGATGGCCCTCAAGGGCGTCCCGGCCGTGCTCTACGACTCCGAGCGCTACCCCTGGGCCTCCAAGCACGACGCCGTGATCAACCATCTGCTGGCCAACGGCGAACTGCGCCCCGGCGAGGGCCTGTCAGGCAACATGTCGGCGTACGACCAGTGGCCCGGCTTCTTCACGCTCAACGCCGGCCTCGTACGCGCCTCCGGTGCCGAGAGCGCCGCCGCCTATCTGAACTGGGCACCCATCGTCCTCGGCCTGCTGATGATGCCCGTCCTGGTCCTCCTCTACCGCACCTTCAGCGAGGACTGGCGGCTCGTCTGGACCGCTGTCTGGATCTTCCAGCTCGCCAACTGGGTGGGGCAGGACTACCTCGCCCCGCAGGGCCTCGCCTTCCTCCTCCATCTCGCCGTACTCACCGTGGTCGTACGGCACTTCGTGCGGCCCGGTTCGGCGGGGAGGCTGCGCTCGCGTGCGTATCTCGACCCGGCCGCAGCGGCGGTCCCGCCGCCCACCGGCACCCGGCAGCGCGCGGTGTGCGTGGTGGTCCTCGCCCCGCTCGTCCTCGCCGTGAACGCGGTGCACCAGCTGACCCCGGTGATGCTCTGCGTCACCCTGCTCGCCCTCTGCCTCACCCGCCGCTACCGCAACCCCGGGCTCCTCGCCGTGGCCGCGCTGCTCATGCTGGCCTGGGACCTCACCATGGGCCGCCCGCTGTTCATGGAGACCCTGGGCACCCTGCGGGACTCGCTCGGCCGGCTCACCCAGAACTCCCGCGCCGGATACGCGGGCGAGCTCACGGGGGCGGGACCCGAGCTCGCGGGACGGGCGAGCATCCTCATGGTGCTGGCCCTCGCCGCACTCGCCGGTACGGCCCTCCTGCTGCGCCGCCGCCTGGTGCACAGCTCCCTGCCGCTGCTGCTGGCCTCGCTCGCCCCCGTACCCCTGTTCGCCGTCAACGACTACGGCGGCGAAATGCTCTTCCGGGTCTATCTGTTCGCGCTCCCCGGCGCCGCGTTCCTCGCCGCCGCCGCGCTCGTGCCCGCAGCCGGGGGGCTCGGGGCGCACCGGGTGCGTCCCGCCGTTCGCAGGGTCTGCGCGATCGCGCTCCCGGTGGCGCTGATCGCGCTGACGACGGGCTTCATGCCGTCCTACTACGGCAAGGAGCGGATGAACTACACCCCGCCCGCGGAGACCGCGCTCGTCACCCGGACCCTCGACAGGGCCCCCGAAGGGTCACTGATCCTGGCCACCACGGGCTCCTTCCCGCAGGCGCTGCACCGCTACGACCAGCTCGAACACTGGTTCTTCGCCGAGCAGGAGCTGCCCGAGAACATCGAGGTGCTCAAGGACCCGGCGGGCTATCTGTCGGCCAGGCTGCCCGCGGGTACCACGGCCTACGTCATCCTCACGCGCACCCAGGACATCTACACCGCCGGAGAGGGGCTCCTGCCCCCCGGCGGCTTCGCCCGGCTGACCAGGGACCTCACCGCCTCTCCGCTGTTCCGCGTCGTGGAGCGCACCGGACACGGCGTGGTGCTCCGCTACGACAGCCCCTGAGGCCCGGCCGAACGGCAGAACCCGGAACAGCCCGACCGAACGGCAGAACCCGGAACAGCCCGGCCGAACGGCAGACCCCGGAACAGGAAGGCAGCGACGTGTCCCAGAACCGGCAACCGGCGTTCCCCGCCAGGCAGATCCGGACCAGAGTCGCCCTGGCGCTCTCCGGGTGGGTGGCGCTCGCCGCGACCGCGCTGCCGTCAGGAGCGCCCCTGCGCTGGGCACCGGTGCTCCTCTTCGTCTGCTTCGGTCCCGGGCTCGCCCTGCTGTATCCGCAGCCGGGCCCGCTCAGGCAGGGGGCCCGCCTCGAAGCGGCGGCGCTCGCCGCGCCGCTCGGGCTCTCCGTGGGCGTCCTCGCGGCCACCGCGCTCTTCCTCGTGGAGCGCTTCTCGGGAACGTCGTTCCTGGTGGTGCTCGCCGCGCTCACCACCCTCGCCGCCGCCCTCCCCGGGCTTCCGCTGCCCGCCGCCACCCGGGGCGCCGTCGAGCGGACCGGGGCGACACCCGTGAGGCGCCGATGACCCGCCACCGCACCCCGCGCACGTATCCGGTGCTCGCCCTGGTCGCCGTCGCCGCCCTGCTGACGGGCCTGCTCGCCTGGTTCGGCACCCCGTCGTCCGAGGAGGCGGACGGGCGGGTGCCCTCCGCGGGCGAGCTCCCCGCCGACGCCGCCACCGGCCCGGTCCCCGGCGGTACGTGCGCCCCGACGAAGACCCTGGTGCCCCCGTGCGGAGCCTGGTGGGGCGCCTATGTGCCGTACGCGGAGAACGGCTCGCTGAAGGACGCGGTGTACGCGTTCGAGAAGAAGATCGGCCGGAAGCTCGACCTCCTGTACACCTACCACGACATGTCGAACACGGAGCTCGACGGACAGCTCCTGACCCCCGACGAGCAGATTCTCGGCAGGGACCGGCTGCTGATGCTGGCCTGGGAGTCCACGGTCTGGCGCGAGCCCCACCACGCGAACTGGACGGAGGACCAGCTCGGCTGGGCGAGGATCGCGTCCGGGGAGTACGACCGCGAGATCATCGACCCGCAGGCGCGGCGCATCAAGGCGTACGGGAAGCGGGTGTTCTTCTCCTTCGACCAGGAGGTCGACGCCCGTGTCGGTGAGGCGGGCACACCTAAGGAGTACGTCGCCGCCTACCGCCACCTCCACGACCGCTTCGAGGAGCTCGGTGTGGACAACGTGGTGTGGGTGTGGACGGTGTCCGGCTACCTCGCGTCGGGGAAGCTCTTCGAGCGGCTCTACCCGGGCGACGACTACGTCGACTGGATCGGCATGGATCAGTACAACTACTTCACCTGCCACGACACCACGGACTGGAAGGGCTTCGACCGCAGCCAGCGGCCGACGTACGACTGGCTGCGCACCCACATCAGTGCCGAGAAGCCCCTGATGTTCGCCGAGTTCGCCACGGTGCCCGATCCGGCGGACGAGGACCGCCAGCGCGAGTGGTACGAGGCGATCCCGGAGGTGGCGCGGACCATGCCCGGGGCCAAGGCGCTGGTGCACTGGAACAGGGCGGTGCCGGGCGAGGGCTGCGACCTCACGGTCGACGACGGCCCCGGCCTGGAGGGCTACCGCACGGCCGGCCAGGACGACTGGTTCAGGCAGCCGGTCCCCGGCCGCTGAACGGGTCGGGACAGCTGGTTCAGGCAGCCGGTGCCCGGCCGCTGACCCACCCGCGCACCCCGTACACCACCGCCGTGGCCGCGAACAGCCCTGCGGAGACAGGCAGTCCGGCCGCGGCGAAGGCGTCCTGTGCCGCCCAGCCCGCGACCGCGAGCACCCACACCACGGACGCCGTGGCCCGCCGCTGCGCCCCCGCGGTCCGCAGCAGGACCGCGGCCAGCGCCAGGCAGAGCAGCTGGAGCGCGAAGGGCAGGACCCGCAGCACCCCGGCGGGGGAGTCGAGCCCCGCGGCCCCGGCGAGGAAGCCGGCGAGGGTCCCGTGCCACTCCCGCGAGGCGGCGGCCGGCCGGACGCCGAGGAGCGGCGGAGCGGAGTGCAGGGCGGCGACGGTCACCAGCAGGGCCGAGCCGAGCAGCGCCGGGCGGGGCCGGTGCAGGGCGACGGCCGCACTGTGGACGACGACCATGAGCACCCCGGCGGTCACGGTGACCGGCGGCAGCGCACCGACGAGCTCCGCACCGCTCAGCGGCCCCGCGCCGACGTCCGCCGCCCTTGCCAGCGGCACCCAAAACAGCGCGGCCGCGAGCCCGAGCAGCCCCCACAGCCACCGGGCAGCCACAGCGGACGCCAAGGGAGCGGGAGGCGCTGCGGGCCCGTGCACCGGCGGGCCGAAGGCGGGCGTCCCCGTGTCGTGGGCGCCCCGGAGAAACACCGTGCCGGAGGCCCGGTCCGCCCCGTACGCCTCGGCCCGCCGGTCCCGGCCCTGCGCCGCGAGCCTGGCCCAGCTCGTCCCGAACTCCTCGCCGCCCCGGGCCGGCCGCCGCGCGCCCCCCGGGGTCCGGCCGGTCAGCGCGGAGCGCAGGCCCAGCGCGGACACGGTCGCCACCGCCGTCATCGCGAGCAGCATCGCCCAGCCGGCCCCGGCGATCCCCAGCGGGCCGAGCAGCAGGGCCGCGCTCCCCAGCACCAGGACGCACATCGCGCCCTGGAGGACGGCCAGCGCACCGGTGCGGCCCTGCACCCGGAGCACTCCGATGTACAGCTCGACCAGGACCCGGGGGAGGGCGGCGGCGGCCAGGAGCCGCAGCACCAGGGTGCCGTGGGCCGCGTAGTCCGGGCCGAAGGGGGCGAGGATGTACGGGGCGAAGAGGACCAGGACGAGGACGACCGGGACGAGCAGGACCGCCATGCGCCGCAGCGCTCCCCGTACGCCCTCGGCCAGGCGGCCGGGGCTGTGCGAGGCGTGCGCCGTGAGGGAGGAGGCCATGTTGATGGCCATGAACTCCATGGTCCCGCCGACGGTGTAGGCGATGTAGAAGAAGCCGTTGTGAGCGGCGTCGAAGCGGACGGCGACCATCACGGGCAGCAGGTTGATCATTGCGAGGCTGAAGAGCGCGCCGACGGAGTCACCGGCCAGGAAGCGTCCGATCTCCCGCAGCCCGGGCGGTTCGCGGCCCCGGTCGGCAGCGGCCTGACGCGGGATCAGCCGGCGGAAGACCAGCCAGCCGAGCGGCAGTACGGACAGGGCGATGGCGGCGGCCCAGGAGACGAAGACCCCGAGGACGGGCAGGGCGGTCGCGAACGCGGCGAGGAGCAGCAGCTTGCCGAGGGAGAACACCGCGTTGCCGACGGGCACCCAGACGGCCTTGCGCAGCCCCGTCAGCACCCCGTCCTGGAGGGTCAGGACCGCCCAGGCGACGCAGGAGCCGGTGAAGACCAGCCCGGCGGAGAGCGTGCCGAGCGGCGCGTACGAGTCCCCCCACAGGTCCAGGGTGAGCAGGAAGACCACGCAGACGAGCGAGACGACGACGGAACTCGCGAGGTAGGTACGGGCGACGAGCGAACCGGTGGCGCGTCCGGCGCGGGGCACGTAGCGGACGACGGCGCCGATCATGGTGGTGGCGGTGACCGAGGCGAGGAGCCGCATCGCGGCGATGGCGGCGGAGCCCTGGCCGACGGCCTCCTCGGTGTAGTAGCGGGCGGCGACCAGCCAGAAGCCGAGTCCGAGGGCGGCGGAGACACCGGTGGAGAGCATCAGGGCGTAGGCGTTGCGGAACATCGAGTCGCCGCTCGCGCCCTCCGGTGCGGGCGCGGGGGCGGTCACGGTCTTCGGCGGGCCCGCTCTGGCGGTGTCAGCCACCGGGCAGCTCCCCCGCCGGCTCGGCGCCCGCCGCGTCCAGGACGCCGACGACGGTCCCGGCCCGCAGCGGGTCGACGGGCAGGGCGTGCCGGGCGAACCAGGCGGCGTTGCCGGGGGAGGGCGACGGGTCGGTGAAGGGCTCGCCCGCATAGGTGTCGAGCGGCGGGTCGTAGAGATAGCCGACGGTGATCCGGCGGCGGGCAAGGGCGGCGACGGCCGCGTCCCGGTCGGCCACCAGCAACGGCACCCGGAACAGCGGCTGCACGGGCGCGCCGGGGCGGACCGGGGCCGCCCAGCGGGTCGAGAGGAGCCGCTCGGTGCCCGTCCGGTGCGCGGCGAGCCGCTCGTCGATCCGGCCCAGCAGGCGCCCGACGCGGCGGGAGCGGAGCCGGCCGGGGGCGGTGCGGTAGTCGTGCATGTCGACGCGCACCCACGAGTGGAAGCCGGTCAGCGAGGGCGCGGTGCCGAGCGCGCCGCGCAGCTCGCCGGGTCTCAACGGCATCCGGATCTCCTCCCGTTCCGTGAGGCCGAGACGGCGCAGCGCCCACCACGCGGCGGGCGCCAGCCGCAGCCCGCGTACGGCCGATTCCGCGTACGGGCGTACGGCGTAGGCGAGTTCGGCGGTGAGCCGGGCCGGGTCGAGCAGCGCGTCCCGGGCCCGCTCCAGCGGTGCGCGCAGCGCCGGGTCGGCGACGGCGAGGAAGCCCCCGGACTTCGCGCCGACGTGCTTGGAGAGGCTGAAGACCGCCGCGTCCCCGAAGGTGCCGACCGGCCGCCCGTCCGACGTGCTCCCGATGGCGTGCGCGGCGTCCTCGATCAGCGCGATCCCGAGACGGTCGCAGCGCTCGCGCAGCCTGCCCGCCGGGTCGGGGTTGCCGTACAGATT
This sequence comes from Streptomyces sp. NPDC002125, assembly GCF_053593715.1. NCBI lineage: Bacteria > Bacillati > Actinomycetota > Actinomycetes > Kitasatosporales > Streptomycetaceae > Streptomyces > Streptomyces sp. NPDC002125. The sequence continues at coordinate 75,991 of NZ_JBSFDD010000025.1, forward strand.
GGTGGTGAGGACGGCCGAGAGGCCCTGCCAGAGGGATTCGGGCACGGCGTCCGGGGCGATCGAGCCGTCCGTCGCGGACAGGGGCGCCTGGACGGGCCGCAGCCCGGCGGCGAGCACGACGAAGAGGATGACGTCGTCGTTGACGGGGGACATGAGGATTCTGCCGCCCGGTTCGCACCAGTGACGGAGCGCCAGATAGAGGCCCAGCCGGCAGGACGGGACGTACAGGCACTCCCGGCCCAGCCGGGCGCCCATCGCCGATTCCGCCGCTCCCACCGCCGCCGGTACGCCACGGGCCGCCGGACCGCTCTGACCATGAGCCATGTGTTCCCCCCAGAACCATGCCCAATGTGGCCCAATGCGTGGCACTTCGTCAACAATGCGGAAGGACCCGCCCGTCGGCCTGGGCAGGTCCTTCCGCAATGGTGTTCCCGCGGTGTGCGGGAGGCTGGTTCACTCCTCGACGGTCAGGCCCTTCCTGAGCTTGACGAGGGTCCGGGAGAGCAGCCGGGACACGTGCATCTGCGAGATGCCGAGTTCCTCACCGATCTCCGACTGCGTCATGTTGGCCACGAACCGCAGGGAGAGGATGGTGCGGTCGCGCAGCGGCAGCGAGGCGATCAGCGGCTTGAGGGACTCGACGTACTCGATGCCTTCGAGGCCGTGGTCCTCGTAACCGATGCGGTCGGCGAGGGCGGCCTCCTGCCCGTCGCCGTGGTCGTCGGGCTTGGCGTCCAGCGAGCTCGCGGTGTACGCGTTGCTCGCGGCCATGCCCTCGACGACCTCGTCCCTGCTGAGGCCGAGGCGCTCGGCGAGTTCGTCGACGGTGGGCGCGCGATCCAGCTTCTGGGCCAGTTCGTCGCCCGCCTTGGCGAGGTCGAGCCGCAGTTCCTGGAGCCGGCGCGGGACACGCACCGACCAGCTGGTGTCGCGGAAGAAGCGCTTGATCTCGCCGATGATGGTGGGCATCGCGAAGGTCGGGAACTCCACGCCGCGGCTGAGCTCGAAGCGGTCGATCGCCTTGATCAGGCCGATGGTGCCGACCTGGACGATGTCCTCCATGGGCTCGCTGCGGGTGCGGAACCGGGACGCGGCGAACTTGACCAGCGCGAGGTTCAGTTCGACGAGGGTGTTGCGGACGTACGCGTACTCGTGGGTGCCCTCTTCGAGGGTTTCGAGCCGCGCGAAGAGCGTCTTCGACAGCGCCCTGGCGTCCAGTGCGCCGACTTCGGCGTAGTGCGGGATCTCCGGGAGGCCCTCGAGCCCCTCGAACCCCTCGGCCGGGAAGTCGTCGTCGGTGGCCGGGGCCGGGGCCGGGGCCGTGGTGGTGCGGGTGCTGGTGCGCGGGCCGGGTACGGCGCTCGCGGCAGCGGAGTCGGAATCGGTCGGTCCCTGAGGACATGCCGACGTCGCGATGTGGGTACGCGATACGTCGAGCCGGGGTGACATGGTTCTCCTCCATCGTTCTCGGCATATGGCTGCCGATGCCCATACGTGTTCCTGCGGTGAAGCGGCGCCTCCGAAGCCGATCGAGTTCCTGGTCGTGCTGTCTGTCCTTCCTACCCTTACCCGGTCCAAGCTGTGAGTTACAAGCGCCAAATACGCCTGTATGTCTGGTTTATGGAGTTCTTCGACTACCGTGTGGCGAGGGAAACGCGTAATGTTTTACGCACGTCGAGGGCAGCCACGATGGCAACCGCGCACACTGTGTGCGGACAGTGACGGACGGCGAAGAGGGACGGGCATGGACCGCGGTACGGTCGGCAGTGCGAACCGGGGTCGGCTACAGGTCGATGTCCGGGCCGAGGGCGACAGCGAGGTCGTGACGCCGGTGGGTGAGCTGGATCACCACACCGCCGATCTGCTGCGGGAGCCTCTGGAGAGCGCGCTCGAACAGGGGCGCACGCGCCTCGTGGTCGACTGCTCGCGCCTCGACTTCTGTGATTCCACCGGACTCAATGTGCTGCTCGGCGCGCGCCTGAAGGCGGAGGCCGCCGGGGGAGGGGTTCACTTGGCCGGAATGCAGCCCGTGGTGGCTCGCGTCTTCGAGATCACGGGGGCGGAGGCGGTTTTCACCGTCCACACCTCTCTCGAAGAGGCTCTCCGCAGCTGACAGCGGCGTTTCCCCTGCTCTTCCCGCCCCTGGTGTCCCTCTCGTCGCGCGAGTCACGCTCACGGCGTAGGCGAAGTGGGTGTTGTCACCATTCAGCCGGGCAGGAGAGACCCCGTCGGGGTCTTGGAACCCGCACACTCTGTATCTGATCAGTATCTGTTCGATGGCAACACACGGTGAATCGGTGAGGTGAAGCGCTGATGAGCACCACCCGGCAGCATCCGCCGGGCGGCCTCGGCCGCGAGCCGGACGGCACGGGCACCGCCTCTGTCGCGCCCGCTGACCGGCAGTGGCGCACGCTCTCGCTGAGACAGGCCACCGGCATCGTGCCGATGGCACGGGACTTCGCCAGGCAGGCGCTCCACGACTGGGGCTGGCTGCCCGCGTCCGGCGCCGACCGCAGAGCCGCCGCCGAGGACGTCCTGCTGGTCGTCTCCGAGCTCGTCACGAACGCGTGCCTGCACGCGGGCGGCCCCGAGGAGCTCCGTATCGGCTGCTCGCCCAAGATGCTCCGGGTCGAGGTCGTGGACGGCGGTGCGGGGCAGCCCGCGCCCCGCACCCCGCACCGCGCCGGGCGGCCCGGAGGGCACGGCATGTTCATCGTGCAGCGCCTCTGCCTGGACTGGGGCGTGACGCGTACGCCCGAGCAGCCGGGCAAGACCGTCTGGGCCGAGCTCGCCGCGCCGGCCTAGTCGCGTCCTGGACCGGCCGAAGCGTTCGTACGGCAGAGGGCCCCGCACCGAATCGGTGCGGGGCCCTCTGCCGTACGGCCGGGGTCCGTGTCAGCGCACGTCGCCCATGAGCGCCTTGACCTTGCCGCGGTACATGAAGACCGCGACACCGGCGGCGACCGCGAGGGCCGCCTGGAGGGCCACCACCCCGGTGCCGTTGAGCTCGACACCCGCGAGGGAGAGCAGGCCCGTGGTGCAGTCGCCCGCGGTGACCGCGAGGAACCAGACACCCATCATCTGGCTGGCGTACTTGGCCGGGGCCATCTTCGTGGTGACCGAGAGGCCGACCGGGGAGAGCGTCAGCTCACCGACGGTCTGCACGAAGTAGATCGCGACCAGCCACATCGCGGCGGCCTTGTGGCCGTCGCCCGCGATGGTCAGCGGCGCCAGGAAGAGGAAGAACGACGCGCCGACCAGCACCAGACCGGAGCTGAACTTCACGACCGTGCTCGGCTCCTTGCCCCGCCGGTTCAGCGCCATCCAGAAGGCGGCGAAGACCGGGGCCAGCGCCATGATCAGGACCGGGTTGACCGACTGGTACCAGGAGACCGGGAAGTCCCAGCCGAGGACCGAGTTCTCCGCGGAGGAGTCGGCGAAGATCGCCAGGGTCGAACCGCCCTGGTCGTAGATCATCCAGAAGATGGCGGCGGCCACGAAGAACCAGATGTAGCCGGACATCTTCTTCTGCTCGGTCTCGCTGAGCTCCTTGTCGCGCTTGATGCGCGCCAGGACCATCACCGGGATGACCAGGCCGGCGATCGTGATCGGGACGAGCAGCCAGTTCAGCGTGTAGACGCCGGTGACGACCGTGCCGATGTAGAAGACGGCCGCGATGCCGAGCCAGATCATCGACTTGCGCAGCGTGGAGGCGCGCTCGTCGGCGGAGAGCGGCTTCGGCACGACGAGGCTGCGCTCGTTGAGGTGCCGGGTGCCGAGCAGGAACTGGGCGACGCCGAGTCCCATGCCGAGGGCCGCCAGGGCGAAGCCCAGGTGCCAGTTCACGTTCTCGCCGACGGTGCCGATGATCAGCGGTGCGGCGAAAGCACCCATGTTGATGCCCATGTAGAAGATCGTGAAGCCACCGTCACGGCGCGGGTCGTCCGGGCCGTCGTAGAGGTGGCCGACCATCGTGGAGATGTTCGACTTCAGCAGGCCGGAGCCGATGGCGACGAGGCCGAGACCGGCGAAGAACGTGCCCTCGGAGGGCAGCGCCAGCGTCAGGTGGCCGAGCATGATCACGCCGCCCGCGATGGCGACGGTCTTGCGGGGGCCCCAGACGCGGTCGCCGAACCAGCCGCCGGGCATGGCGAGCAGGTACACCAGCGACAGGTAGACCGAGTAGATCGCCGTGGCCGTGGCGGGGTTCATGTGAAGCCCGTTGGGAGCGATCAGGTAGAGCGGGAGGAGGGCGCGCATGCCGTAGTAGCTGAAGCGCTCCCACATCTCCGTCATGAAGAGTGTGGCCAGGCCGCGGGGGTGGCCGAAGAAGGTCTTCTCCGAGCCGGCGGTGCCGGCGGAGTCCTTCGTCAGGCTGGACGCCATGGTCGATCCTTGCTGGTCGGGACGCGTCGCCTCGTGAGCGTGCGCGCCCGGTGGGGGGTAGCCGGCACCGGTGCGGAGGCATCCCACCCCCGACGCCTCGAGGGGATTCGATCCGGCCCCGCTCCGTTCGGAGACTCGGGGGGCGGAGTCGTGGGACCGACCGCTCCGGGATCCACGCCCGGTACGCGTCCTCGCGCTCCGGGCCCGGCCCACAGGTCATTCACTGGTCGGGCCGGCGGGAACCGGCCCGTACACAAAAGTGACCCCGGGCGCGAAACGCTGCCCAAAGGTCATTCGGATGTGCAACAGGCGTCGAGCAACCATACGACACGACAGAGGGGGATATGAAAGGACTTGAGAGATGGATCACAGGTTCGGGTGGAACCACGGTCCCATATTCAAAGGTGGATGACCGATTCTTCACCCTGTGCCGCAGGGCCTGTCGAGGGCTTCACCCCAGCGGTCCCGCGCGGACTACCATCACTCCATGACCCGTGTACTGCTCGCCGAGGACGACGCATCCATCTCGGAGCCACTGGCCCGCGCCCTGCGTCGGGAGGGTTACGAGGTCGAGGTCCGCGAGGACGGTCCGACCGCACTCGACGCCGGACTCCAGGGAGGCGTCGACCTGGTCGTGCTCGACCTGGGGCTGCCCGGCATGGACGGCCTGGAGGTCGCCAGGCGGCTGCGGGCCGACGGCCACGCGGTACCGATCCTGGTGCTGACCGCCAGGGCCGACGAGGTCGACACGGTGGTCGGGCTGGACGCGGGCGCCGACGACTACGTCACCAAGCCCTTCCGCCTGGCCGAGCTCCTGGCCCGGGTCCGCGCCCTGCTGCGCCGCGGTGCCACCGAGCCCGCCCCGCAGCCCGCGACGCACGGCGTCAGGATCGACGTCGAGTCCCACCGCGCCTGGATGGGCGACGAGGAACTCCAGCTCACCGCCAAGGAGTTCGACCTCCTGCGGGTCCTCGTCCGGGACGCCGGCCGGGTCGTCACCCGCGACCAGCTGATGCGCGAGGTCTGGGACACCACCTGGTGGTCCTCCACCAAGACCCTCGACATGCACATCTCCTGGCTCCGCAAGAAGCTCGGCGACGACGCGGCCAATCCGCGCTACATCGCGACCGTCCGGGGCGTCGGCTTCCGGTTCGAGAAGAGCTGACGTACAGAGACAGTCATGCGCCGCCGACTGATCAACTCCACGCTCGCCGTGGTGCTCGTCGTGATCGCCGTCTTCGGCGTCTCCCTCGTCATCGTCGAGACCCGCACCATCAGCAACAGCGCCCAGGAGAGCGTCGACGCCGAGGCCTTCCGGCTGATCAGCGTCGTCGAGAGCCGGCTGCTCGGCGCCGAGCGGATCACCCCCGACGTGCTCTCCGAGCAGGTCGACCCCACCCGCTACGCCCGTGTCGAGATCCCGGGACGGGCGCCCATCGAGGTCGGTGAGCGCCCCACCGACGGCGTCATCCGCAGCACCGAGACGGGCGAGCAGGGCGAGAAGGTCACCGTCGAGGAGTCCCGCTCCACCGTGACGCGCGAGGTCGGCAGGACTCTGCTGATCATCGGAGCCGTGGCGCTGCTCGCCATCGTCTCCGCCGTACTCCTCGCCGTACGCCAGGCCAACCGGCTGACCTCCCCGCTCACCGACCTCGCCGAGACCGCGGAGCGCCTCGGCTCCGGCGACCCGCGGCCCCGGCACAAGCGGTACGGGGTGACGGAGCTGGACCGGGTCGCCGATGTCCTGGACTCCTCCGCCGAGCGGATCGCCCGGATGCTGACCGCGGAACGGCGCCTGGCCGCCGACGCCTCGCACCAGCTGCGTACGCCGCTGACCGCGCTCTCCATGCGGATCGAGGAGATCTCCGTCACCGACGACCCGGACACGGTGAAGGAGGAGGCGAACATCGCGCTCACCCAGGTCGAGCGGCTCACGGACGTGGTGCAGCGGCTGCTGACCAATGCCCGTGACCCCCGCACCGGGTCCGCCGTCGTCTTCGACCTCGACGAGGTCGTCAAGCAGCAGATCGAGGAGTGGCGCCCGGCCTACCGCAGCGCGGGCCGCGCCGTCGTCTGCTCCGGCAAGCACGGGCTGGAGGCCGTCGGCACCCCCGGAGCCGTGGCACAGGTGCTCGCCGCGCTGATCGAGAACTCGCTGATGCACGGGGGCGGCACCGTGGCGCTGCGCACCCGGGTCACCGGCAACCAGGTCGTCGTCGAGGTCACGGACGAGGGGCCGGGCGTGCCCGCCGATCTCGGGGCGCGGATCTTCGAGCGGACCATCAGCGGCCGCAACTCCACCGGGATCGGCCTCGCCGTGGCCCGGGACCTGGCGGAGGCCGACGGCGGGCGGCTCGAACTGCTCCAGCAGCAGCCCCCGGTCTTCGCCCTCTTCCTCAGCCGGGTCGTCCCGAGCCGCAAGGAATCCGTACGCCCGGTGCGGTGAAGCACCCGAGCGGGACGCCGGGTGTCAGTGGGGCACCGGGCCGGGCGTCACCTCGTCGGAGGGCCGCCGCTGCTCCAGAAATCGTTCCGCGTCGAGCACGGCCTCCTTGGCGGGGAGCGCCCTGAACACCCAGGTGCGGTAGGACCAGAAGCGGAACAGGGTGGCGATCCCGATGCCGAGGATCTTGAAGACGTTGCTCTGGACGGGACTGTTCCAGCCGAAGCCGTACGTCGCCAGATAGAGGACGCCCGTCTCGATCACCGCTCCGACCGCACTGAACAGCAGGAACAGCATCAGCTCGCGGGTCCGGCCGGTCTTGTCGCGGTCCCGGTACGTCCAGTAGCGGAAGCCGACGTAGTTGAAGAGGATGGCGACGACCGTCCCCATCAGCCCGGCCCGCACCACCGGAATCTCCGTGGTGCGCCAGATCAGGTTGGAGACGGCGATGTTGACGACCAGCCCGAGTGCGCCGACCGCGCCGAACTTGGCGACCTCCCGTGCCAGCAGATCAAGCCGGGTCCGCAGTGCGCCCCGTTCGCTCATGGTGATCGCTCAGCCCCGTCCGGTCGGTTTCGTCAACGCGGCCATGCTAACCAGCCCTCCCGTGTGATGCCCGTGAGCCGGCAGGGCCGGGGACCTTCCGGCCGCCCGATACCCTGGAGTCGTGACGTTCCCTGTAGTCGGCATGGTCGGTGGCGGTCAGCTCGCCCGTATGACCCACGAGGCCGGCATCCCCCTCGGCCTGAAATTCAAGCTCCTCAGTGACACCCCCCAGGACTCGGCGGCCCAGGTGGTCGGCGAGGTCGTCGTAGGCGACTACCGCGACCTGGAGACACTGCGCGCCTTCGCCCGCGGCTGCGACGTGATCACCTTCGATCACGAGCACGTGCCCACCGAGCACCTGCGGGCCCTGGAGGCGGACGGCATTCCCGTACGCCCCGGCCCCGATGCCCTGGTGCACGCCCAGGACAAGGGCGTGATGCGTGCCAAGCTCACCGAGATCGGCGCGCCCTGCCCCCGCCACCGCATCGTGGCGGACCCGGCGGACGCGGCGGCCTTCGCCGAGGAGGTGGGAGGCTTCCCCGTCATCCTCAAGACGGTCCGCGGCGGCTACGACGGCAAGGGCGTGTGGGTGGTCCGCTCCGAGGCGGACGCCGCCGAGCCCTTCCGGGCCGGTGTCGCCGTCCTCGCGGAGGAGAAGGTCGACTTCACACGGGAGCTCGCGGCCAACATCGTCCGCTCGCCGCACGGCCAGGCCGTCGCGTACCCGGTCGTCGAGTCCATCCAGGTCGACGGGGTCTGCGACACCGTCATCGCCCCGGCCCCGGATCTCGACGAGAGCCTCGCGGGCGAGGCCCAGCAGCTGGCCCTGCGGATAGCCGATGAGCTGGGCGTGGTGGGCCATCTCGCGGTCGAGCTCTTCGAGACGCGCGGACCCGACGGGAAGCCCGGCATCCTCGTGAACGAGCTCGCGATGCGCCCGCACAACTCCGGGCACTGGACCCAGGACGGCGCGATCACCTCCCAGTTCGCCAACCATGTGCGTGCGGTCCTGGACCTCCCGCTCGGCGACCCGCGCCCCCGCGCCACCTGGACGGTCATGTGCAACGTCCTCGGCGGTGACTACCCGGACATGTACCAGGCGTATCTGCACTGCATGGCCCGGGACCCGCAGCTCAAGATCCACATGTACGGCAAGGACGTGAAGCCGGGCCGCAAGGTCGGGCACGTCAACACCTACGGCGACGATCTGGCGGACGTGCGGGAGCGCGCCCGGCACGCGGCCGACTACCTGCGAGGAACGATCACCGAATGACCGCACCTGGCTCCGCCCCCGTCGTCGGCATCGTGATGGGCTCGGACTCCGACTGGCCCGTCATGGAAGCGGCGGCCAAGGCCCTCGACGAGTTCGAGATCCCCTACGAGGTCGACGTCGTCTCCGCCCACCGCATGCCGCACGAGATGATCGCGTACGGCGAGAAGGCCGCGGACCGCGGTCTGAAGGCGATCATCGCCGGGGCGGGGGGCGCGGCCCACCTGCCCGGCATGCTGGCCTCCGTCACCCCGCTGCCCGTGATCGGCGTGCCGGTGCCGCTGAAGTACCTCGACGGCATGGACAGCCTCCTGTCCATCGTCCAGATGCCGGCCGGTGTCCCGGTCGCCACGGTCTCCGTCGGCGGCGCCCGCAACGCGGGCCTGCTCGCCGCCCGTATCCTCGCCGCCCACGACGGCGCGCTGCTGGAGCGGATGAAGGACTTCCAGCAGGAGCTCAAGGACCAGGCCACGGAGAAGGGCAAGCGACTGCGCGCCAAGACCCAGGGCGCGGACTCCTTCGGCTTCGGGAAGTAGGCGCCCCGTGTCCGAGCCCGACCGCCTGGACCGCGCCAGGCAGCTCCTCGCCGAGCACCCCGTCGTCGACGGCCACAACGACCTCCCCTGGGCCCTGCGCGAGCAGGTCGGCTACGACCTCGACGCCCGTGACATCGCCCTGGACCAGACCGGCACCCTGCACACCGACATCCCGCGGCTGCGGGCCGGCGGTGTGGGCGCCCAGTTCTGGTCCGTCTACGTGCCACCCCATCTGGCCGGCGACGACGCGGTGAGCGCCACGCTGGAGCAGATCGACGTGGTCGCCGAGATGCTGGACCGCTACCCGGACGACCTGCGGCGCGCGCTGACGGCCGACGACATGGAGAAGGCCCGCGCCGAGGGCCGTATCGCCTCCCTGATGGGGGCCGAGGGCGGCCACTCCATCAACAACTCGCTGGGCACCCTGCGCGCGCTGCACACCCTCGGCGTCCGCTACATGACGCTCACCCACAACGACAACACCGACTGGGCGGACTCGGCGACCGATTCCCCGCGCACCGGCGGCCTGTCGGAGTTCGGCCGCGAGGTCGTGCGCGAGATGAACCGCGTCGGGATGCTGGTCGACCTGTCCCACGTGGCGGCCACCACCATGCGCGACGCGCTCGCCACCTCCGTGGCGCCGGTGATCTTCTCGCACTCCTCGGCCCGCGCGGTCTGCGACCACCCGCGCAACATCCCCGACGACGTGCTGCGGATGCTCGCGGCCAACGGCGGAGTGGCCATGGCGACCTTCGTGCCGAAGTTCGTCCTGCCGGCGGCCGTCGAGTGGACGCTCGCCGCCGACCGCAACATGCGGGACCACGGCCTGCACCACCTGGACACCACCCCGGCCGCCATGCGGATCCACGCGGACTTCGAGGCGCTCAACCCGCGCCCGATGGCCACCGTGGCCACGATCGCCGACCATCTCGACCACATGCGCGAGATCGCAGGGATCGACCACATCGGCATCGGCGGCGACTACGACGGCACGGCGTTCCTCCCGCTGGAGCTGGAGGACGTGTCGGGCTACCCGTATCTGATCGCCGAGCTGCTCACGCGCGGCTGGTCGGAGACCGATCTGGCGAAGCTGACCTGGCAGAACGCCGTGCGGGTCCTCCGTGACGCGGAGGCGGTGGCCCGGGACCTGAGCGCCCGGGTCGGCCCGTCGCACGCGACGATCGACGAGCTGGACGGCGAGGACCGGGGGTACTGATCCCCGTACGACCCCTCAGGAAGGCGGCGGCCCGTGGTGGGGCCGCCGCCTTCGCGCGTCAGGCCTTCGGGCGGCCCATCGCGCGGTACGTCCATCCGGCCTCGCGCCACACCGCGGGGTCCAGCGCGTTGCGGCCGTCCAGGATGATCCGGCGGCCCACGGCCTCGCCGAGCGCGGCCACGTTCAGCTCCCGGAACTCCCGCCACTCCGTCAGGTGCAGCACCACGTCCGCACCGCGCACCGCCTCCAGCGCCGTGTCCGCGTAGCCGAGCGTCGGGAAGAGGCGGCGGGCGTTGTCCATGCCCTTGGGGTCGAAGACGGTGACCTGGCCTCCCTGGAGATGGATCTGCCCGGCGACGTTCAGGGCCGGCGAGTCGCGTACGTCGTCCGAGTCCGGCTTGAAGGTGGCGCCGAGCACCGCGACGCGGGTGCCGAGGAACGAGCCCCCGCCCACGGCCTCGCGGGCCAGCTCCACCATGTGGCCCCGTCGGCGCATGTTGATGGAGTCGACCTCCCGCAGGAAGGTCAGCGCCTGGTCGGCGCCCAGCTCACCGGCGCGCGCCATGAAGGCCCTGATGTCCTTGGGCAGACAGCCCCCGCCGAAGCCGATCCCGGCCCGCAGGAACTTGCTTCCGATGCGCTCGTCGTGGCCGATCGCCTCGGCGAGCTTCACCACGTCGCCGTCGGCGGCCTCGCAGACCTCCGCCATGGCGTTGATGAAGGAGATCTTGGTGGCCAGGAAGGAGTTCGCCGAGGTCTTCACCAGTTCGGCGGTCGGGAAGTCCGTCACCACGAAGGGCGAGTCCTCGGCGATCGGCCCCGCGTACACCTCGCGCAGCAGCTTCTCGGCCCGCTCGCTCTCGACGCCGACCACGATCCGGTCCGGGTGGAGCGTGTCCTTCACCGCGAAGCCCTCGCGCAGGAACTCCGGGTTCCAGGCCAGCTCCGCGTCCGCACCCACCGGCGCCAGCTCGGCCAGCCGCTTCGCCAGCCGGGCGGCGGAGCCCACCGGGACGGTGGACTTGCCCACGACCAGGGCGGGCCGGGTCAGCTGCGGGGCGAGCGACTCGAAGGCGCTGTCCACGTAGCTCATGTCGCAGGCGTACTCGCCGTGCTTCTGGGGAGTGTTCACACAGACGAAGTGCACATCGCCGAAGGCGCCGATCTCCTCCCAGGAGGTGGTGAACCGCAGCCGCCCCGTGGACCCCTCGATGCCCGCGACGTGCTTCTGGAGGATCTCCTCCAGCCCCGGCTCGTACATCGGCACCCTGCCCGCCGACAGCATCTCGATCTTCTCGGGCACGACATCCAGCCCGAGGACTTCGAAGCCCAGCTCCGCCATGGCCGCGGCATGGGTGGCGCCGAGGTAGCCGGTGCCGATCACAGTGATCCTGAGGGCCATGGGTGCTCCTGAACGATGCGGACAGACGTGCGGAGCCGAGCATAACCGTGCGTGCGGAACGCCGTTTTCCGGCCGTCGGAGGGCTGTCGGCAAGCTCACGTGCCGTGCCCGTATGCCTTCGCGCTGCGAGGCCACTAAAATTGGGTTACTTAACGGTAGTTAGCATCCTTGGGGAGTGAACGTCTTGGCGGGTTCGACCGATTTCGACCTGTACCGTCCGGCCGAGGAGCACGACATGCTCCGCGAGACGATCCGCTCGCTCGCCGAGGCGAAGATCGCCCCGCACGCCGCCGAGGTGGACGAGGAGGGGCGCTTCCCGAGGGAGGCCCTGGAAGCTCTCGTCGCCTCCGACCTGCACGCGGTCCACGTCCCGGAGGAGTACGGCGGCGCGGGCGCCGACGCGCTCGCCACCGTCATCGTGATCGAGGAGGTGGCCCGCGTCTGCGGCTCGTCCTCCCTCATCCCGGCCGTGAACAAGCTGGGCTCGCTCCCGGTGATCCTCTCCGGCTCCGAGGACCTCAAGAAGAAGTACCTGGGCCCGCTCGCCAAGGGCGACGCGATGTTCTCGTACGCCCTCTCCGAGCCGGACGCCGGCTCCGACGCGGCCGGCATGAAGACCAAGGCCGTCCGCGACGGCGACTTCTGGGTCCTCAACGGCGTGAAGCGCTGGATCACCAACGCGGGCGAGTCCGAGTACTACACGGTGATGGCCGTCACCGACCCGGAGAAGCGCTCCAAGGGCATCTCCGCGTTCGTCGTCGAGAAGTCCGACGAGGGCGTCTCCTTCGGTGCCCCGGAGAAGAAGCTCGGCATCAAGGGCTCCCCGACGCGCGAGGTCTACCTCGACAACGTCCGTATCCCCGCCGACCGCATGATCGGCGAGGAGGGCACCGGCTTCGCCACGGCGATGAAGACCCTGGACCACACCCGTATCACGATCGCGGCCCAGGCCATCGGCATCGCCCAGGGCGCCCTCGACTACGCCAAGGGCTACGTCCAGGAGCGCAAGCAGTTCGGCAAGCCGATCGGCGACTTCCAGGGCGTCCAGTTCATGCTCGCCGACATGGCCATGAAGCTGGAGGCGGCCCGCCAGCTCACCTACGCGGCAGCGGCCAAGTCCGAGCGCCTCGACGGCGACCTGACCTTCTTCGGCGCCGCGGCCAAGTGCTTCGCCTCCGACGTCGCGATGGAGGTCACCACGGACGCGGTCCAGCTGCTCGGCGGCTACGGCTACACCCGTGACTACCCGGTGGAGCGCATGATGCGCGACGCCAAGATCACCCAGATCTACGAGGGCACCAACCAGGTCCAGCGCATCGTCATGGCCCGCAACCTGCCGTGAGCGCGGCCTTGGCGCCCGCGCCCTGAGCGCGCCCTGAGCGCGTCGTGTGCGCCAGGTGCGTCGCGTGCGTCATGTGCGTCACGAAGGAAGCCCCCGCCGAGGCGGGGGCTTCCTTCGTCGTGCCGCGGCCGGGGGTCAGCTGCCCTTGACCGTGACCTTCTCGTCGTTCTTCAGCTGCTCGACGAGCTGCTTGACCTTGTCCTTGTCCCAGACGAGGTTGCCGTTCACGCTCTGGCCCGAGAGCGGGATGTTCATCGACGTACCCTCGCCGCCGGTGACGCCCTTCATGGCGAAGAACATGTTGCCGAGCGACCAGAGCGACATGTCCTTGTCCACGATCAGGGTGTCCAGGCCCGCGCCCATCGTCGGGTACAGCTTGAACGGGTTGAGGATCGTCGACGGGGTCGCCGTCTGGGAGGCCAGCGCCGCGAGGAACTTCTGCTGGTTCTTCGTGCGGTCCAGGTCGCTGCCCGCGAAGGCGTAGCGGGTGCGGACGAAGGCGAGGGACTGCTCGCCGTTCAGCGTCTGCTTGCCGGCCTGGAAGTCGGCGCCGGACTTCTTGTCCTTGAAGGCCTTGGGGATGTCCAGCTCGACGCCGCCGATGGCGTCCACGATCTTGGCGAAGCCGCCGAAGCCGATCTCGACGTAGTGGTCGATGCGCAGCCCGGTGTTGAATTCCACCGTGCGCACGAGCAGTTCGGGGCCGTCCTCGGCGTACGCGGCGTTCAGCTTCACCTGGCGGCCGGTGCCCTCGAACATCTTGCCGGACTCGGATCCCTTGAAGGACGGGATCTCGACGTTCGAGTCGCGGGGCAGGGAGATCAGCGTCGGGCCGTTGGAGCCGTCGTGCAGGATCATCATCGAGTCGGTCCGCTTGCCCTCGGCGGAGCCGGTGTGCAGCTTCTTCTTGTCCTCGGCCGTCATGCCCTCGCGGCTGTCGGAGCCGACGATCAGGTAGTTCGTGCCGTCGCCCTCGGAGGGGCGGTCGATGACCTTGGAGAGGTCGACGTCGCGCTTGAGCTTTCCGTCGGCCCAGAAGTACGTGCCGATGGAGACGGCGAGGACCACGACGACCAGCGTCAGCGCGCCGACCTTGATCCGCCGGCCCCAGTTCGGGGCGGCGCGGGGCTGGACGTAGCCGCTGTCACCGCCACGGCCGCCGCCACCGTGGCCGCCGCCGTAGACCTGTCCCGTGTTGTAGCCGCTGTCGTAACCGGAGCCGTCGTCGTACCCCTGACCCTGCTGCTGCTGCGGCGGGATGCGGGGCGGGGACTGCGGCGGCGCGGGGCGCCGGCGGACGTGCGGCATGGCGCGGGCGCTCTCGGGCTGCGGGCTCGCGCTGCCTCGCCCGTAGCGCTCGCCGGGTCCGCCGTTCCGTCCTTCGGGCCAATCGCTCATGCCGAACAGTGTGCCGTCTCGACCTGTGCCTCTTACAGGGTGTACGGGAGATCGGGTCAGGGCTGTTGCGAAGCTGATGCAAAGCAACCCGGTGCAAGCCGCCGCATAAGGTGGACGGCATGACAGATCAGCCCCAGCCGCCGGAGGCCGATGTTCCGGTCAAGCCGACCTCGGCCTCCCGGACCACCCTCAGCCACATCATGACCAGCCACGACACCAACCTCCTGGGCACGGTGCACGGCGGCGTCATCATGAAACTGGTCGACGACGCGGCGGGCGCGGTCGCCGGCCGGCACTCCGGCGGCCCGGCGGTGACGGCGTCGATGGACGAGATGGTCTTCCTGGAGCCGGTCCGCGTCGGTGACCTCGTTCACGTCCGCGCCCAGGTGAACTGGACGGGCCGGTCCTCGATGGAGGTCGGCGTCCGTGTGATGGCCGAGCGGTGGAACGAGTCCACCCCCGCCCAGCAGGTCGGCAGCGCGTATCTGGTCTTCGCGGCGGTCGACGGGGAGGGCAAGCCGCGCCGTGTGCCGGAGGTCGTCCCGGAGACCGAGCGCGACAAGCGCCGCTACCAGGAGGCGCAGATCCGCCGTACGCACCGTCTCGCCAGGCGCCGCGCGATCAAGGAGCTGCGGGAGCGGCGGGCCGCGGAGGGCATCGACGACTGAGGCGCGCGGGCGCCCTGACGGCCGCCCCCGGCGCTCGGTGGACCCTCAGCGCGCGACGCGCAGCCGCTCCAGCAGCGCGTCCTCGGCCCGCTCCGCCTCCGGCTCCTCCCAGAACGTCACGGGTACGCCCCTGATGTGGCGGCCCCGGGGATCGAGGAGATGTCCGGCGATCTTGAGCTGCCACAGGGCCACCGCCCGGTCCATGACGGCGAGCTCGGGAAAGCGGTCCGTGAGCCGGGCCTCGAACGCGCCGATGTCCTCGGCGGAGCGCAGCCACACCGTCAGCAGGAGGTTGTGCGGGCCGGTCAGGGAGGCGCAGAGCCGCGTCTCCCGCATCCGGATGAGCTGTGAGGCGATGCGGGAGGCCTCGCCCGCCGGAGCGACGCCCCAGAAGGTGACGGAGATCGGCCAGCCGGACAGATGGCGGGCCACCTCGCACCGGTAGATGAGCGCGTCCTGCCGGTGCATCCGGTCCAGCCTGCGGCGCACGGTGGTCGGGCTGACGCCGAGGCGCTCGGCCAGCCGGGCGGCGGGCTGCCGGAAGTCCTCGCTCAGCAGCAGGTAGAGCCGGGCGTCCAGCGCGTCGGGAGCGGGCAGCCCACGTCTCGGGGCGGGCTGCCCCCGGTCCTTCGCCAGCACGTCCTGGCTGTCGGGGGCCAGCCGGTCCAGCCGCCAGCGGCTGCCCTCGGTGTGCACGGCGGTCGCGGTCTGGGAGCGGGTGGCCGACACCCCGGGCAGCCTGCCGAGGCGGAAGCCGACGTAGCGGGCGAGCATCGCCAGGTCGGGGAAGGCCGCGGTCAGCAGCAGGTCACGCGCGCCGGTGACGTGCTCGATGCTGATCAGGTGCGGATCGTCGGCGATCTCCGCCGCCACCTCGTGGAGCGCGCCCGCCGCACAGTCCACCTCGATGAACGCGATGATCGGCACCACGGGCCCGACCGCCACGGTGTAGCAGCTCAGCCAGGCGTTCCCGGCCTCGGTCAGCCGGTTCCAGCGGCGCGCGGCCGTGGAGGCGTCCACGCCGAGCGCCTTGCCTATCTGGGCCCACTCCGCCCGGGGTGAGGTCTGGAGGGCGGTGATCAGCAGGTAGTCCAGCTCGTCCAGAGGCGAGGGCTGCTCGGCGCTCAGCAGGCCCAGGGAGGGCCCGGCGGATTCATGCGTCGATGAGCTCATGGGGAACGCTTTCCTGCGGACGATCATGGTCGGCGTGGTTCGTTCCGCACGATACGCCCATGTCCTTGCTCCACGAGGCCCGTGACCTCGCCCCCGCCCTGACCGAACTGCGCCACGCCCTCCACCGCGAGCCCGAGCTCGGCCTCGACCTCCCGCTCACCCAGGCGAAGATCGTCGCCGCGCTGGACGGCCTGGGCCTGGAGATACGGCTCGGCAAGGCGCTGAGTTCCGTGACCGCCGTCCTGCGGGGCGGCCTGCCGGGACCCGCCGTTCTCCTGCGCGGGGACATGGACGGGCTGCCGGTCCAGGAGGACTCGGGCGTCCCGTACGCCTCCGTCGTCGACGGCCGGATGCACGCCTGCGGGCACGATCTGCACGTCACCGGGCTCGTCGGCGCCGCCCGGCTGCTGGCCGCCCGGCGCGCGGAACTGGCGGGGGACGTCGTCTTCATGTTCCAGCCCGGCGAGGAGGGGCAGGGCGGCGCGCAGATCATGATCGACGAGGGCGTCCTCGACGCGGCGGGGGAGCGGGTCGTCGCCGCGTACGCCCTGCATGTGATCTCCATCGGCGCGCCCACCGGCTTCGCCGCGACCAGGCCGGGCCCCATGCTCGCCGCCTCGGACGAGGTCACGGTCACCGTGCGCGGCCGGGGCGGTCACGGGTCCTCACCGCACTCCGCCGCCGACCCGGTCCCCGCGATGTGCGCCATGGTCACCGCGCTCCAGACCGCCGTCACGCGTGAGATCGACGTCTTCGACCCCGCCGTCATCACCGTGGGGAGGATCGAGGCGGGCACCGCGGCCAACGTCATCCCGGAGACCGCCCGCTTCGCCGCCACCGTGCGGACCTTCTCCGACGCCTCCCACGCGAGGGTGCGCGCGGCCTTCGAACGTACGGTGCACGGCGTGGCCGCCGCCCACGGAGTGAGCGCCGGGATCGACTACGTCGAGCAGTACCCGCCGACCGTCAACGACCCGGACGAGGCCGCCTTCGCGCTGGAGACGGCGGGCCTGGTCCTGGGCGAGGACCACGTCTTCGAGGCCCCCAAGCCGATGGCGGGCGCCGAGGACTTCTCCTTCGTCCTGCGCAACGTGCCCGGGGCCTTCCTCGGCCTCGGCGCCTGCCCGCCCGGCACCGACCCGGCGACGGCCCCGATGAACCACTCCGCGCAGGCCGTCTACGACGACGGGGCCCTGCCGCACGCCGCCGCCCTCCTCGCCGGACTGGCCCTGCGCCGGCTCGGCGCCCCGCTCGCCCCCGCCCCGCAGGAGCAGCCGTGACCGCGACCACCACCCCGCCGCCGGCCGGCCCCGCCGAGCAGCCGCTGCCCGCGTCCGTCACGGCCGTCGTCGGGCTCCTGATCCTCTTCGAGGTGACCAGCGGATTCCTCCAGGTCGGGCTCGCCCCGCTGCTCCCCGACCTGGCCGACCACCTCGGCATCGGTTCGGCGGCCCTGAACTGGGTCGTCTCCGTGCAGCTGCTGGCCGCCGCCGTCTGCGTCCCGCTGTTCGGCCGCCTCGGCGACCTGTACGGCCACCGGCGGATGCTGCGCGTCGCCCTGGCACTGATAGCGGCCGGCACCCTGGTCGTCGCGCTCGCCCCCGACTACGCCACGCTGCTCGCCGGCCGGGTGCTCCAGGGGCCGATCGCCGCCCTGCTGCCCCTGGAGATCGCCCTCGTACGGGACAGGCTGCCCGTCGCCGACGCGCGGCGGGCCATCGCACGCCTGGTGGGCGCGCTGACGCTGGGCGCGATGGCCGGAGGCGTGGTGATGGGGCTCGTCGACACCGCCTTCGGCGATCTGCGCCTGACCCTGCTGGTGCCCGCCGTGCTGGCCGTGATCTGTGTGCCCGTCTCCTTCGTCGCGGTGCCGGAGTCGCGGATCAGGGCCGGCGGCCGGGTCGACTGGGCCGGGGTGGTGCTGCTCAGCGGCGCCATGGTCGCCCTGCTCGGCGGGGTCTCCGGGGCGGAGGGCGGTTCCTGGGGGTCCGCCCGGGTCCTGGGGCCCCTGGTGCTCGGGCTCGCCCTGCTGGCGGTGTGGGTGCTGGTGGAACTCCGCAGCTCCGAGCCCCTCGTGGACGTACGGGCGCTGGCGGCGCGGACCACGCCCCCTTCTACTGCGCGGCGTTCCTCTTCGGGGTCTTCTACTTCGGCAGCCAGGCGCCGAACTCGACGTTCTACGCGGCGGACCCGGAGGCCACCGGATACGGCTTCGGGCTGAGCGCGCTGTCCATCTCCCTGGTGCTGCTGCCGGGGGCCGTCGGCAGTGTCATCGGCTCGCTGGGTACGGCGGCCGTCGCGAAGCGGATCGGTTACCGGCCCACGCTGATGGTGGCGTTCGGGCTGGTGGCCCTGACCTTCCTGCAGTTCGCCCTCCTGCACGACGAGATCTGGCAGATGGCGGCCGGGTCCGCCTTCACCGGCCTGGGGATAGGACTGGCCCTCGGCGCCATGCCGACGGTGATCGTCGAGGCGTCGGACCCGTCGAGGTCCGGGATCACCGCCGCTCTGTACAACAACATCAAGACGGTCGGCGGGGCCGTGGCGGGCGGGGTCTTCGCCTCCCTGCTCGGCGCGTTCCTCGTGGAGTCCACGGGCGAGCCGGGCGAGGGCGGCTACGAGGCGCTGTGGCTGGTCGCCTCGGCCGCCGCGCTGATCGCCTTGGCGGCCACCGTCTTCTCCCGGCGCCGCGAGGGCTGAGCGGCACGCGGCCGGCCGTCGCGAGGGCTGACCGGCACGGGTCCGGCCGTCGCTACGGCGTGAGGCGGGCACGGGGCCCGGTCGTCGCTACGGCGTGAGGCGACGGCCGGTCACGGGCAGACCACCTGGTCGCCCGTGACCGTCCCGAACTCGCCGCGCTGCGGGTCCTCCGCCTTCACCCGCTGCACCTTCCTGAAGTCCGAGCCCGCCATGACCTCCATCGTCCCGCCCTGCCCCTTCACCGCCCTGAGCTCACAGCCGGGCAGCGCGGCGGCCAGGGACTTCGCCGACCTGTCCCAGCGCGGGTCGTAGCTGACGACCGTCCGCTTCAGATCGCCCGGGCCGCCGTTCAGCGGAGCGCGGGTCGTGTTGAAGCCCGTGCCGCGCAGGCCCGCGTCGACGTCCTGGCCGAGCCCGTCCCTCTCCGTCCCGTTGTAGACCTGCACCCGGATCTGCTGCGGGGCGACGTCGACGAGCGTCGCCTTCGGCTCCTTCGGCAGGTGCGGGGCGAGCGGCCGGTCCTCGCGCAGGGCCTGGAACAGCCTCTTCGACTTCGCGGCGTCCCACTTCACCGTGGAGCCGATGCCCTTGACCTGGAAGCCCTTCTCCTCCAGCGGCACGGAGGCGAACTCCGACGAGGCCGGGGTGAAACCGCGCATGGCCTTGCCGAGCTCCAGCATCTGCTCCGTACCGAAGCCCTTGTCGGCGCGTACGGACTCCAGCATCGTCGAGGTGACCTGCTGGAACTTCACCGGGTTCATCAGCACACCGCTGCTGGTCGTCTGCTTGATCAGCGCGGCCATGAACTTCTGCTGGCGCTGCATCCGGCCCAGGTCGGCGGCTCCGTCGAGATGCCGTGAGCGTACGTACTGGAGGGCCTGCCCGCCGTCCAGCTTGTGGGTGCCGGGGGTGAGGTTCAGACCGGTGTACGAGTCCTTGAGCGGCTTCGCGGTGCAGATCTCCACCCCGCCCAGGGTGTCGACCGTCTTCATGAAGCTGGTGAAGTCGACCTCCAGATAGTGGTCGATCTTGATGCTCGTCATCTTCTCGACGGTCCGCACCGTGAGCTGGGGGCCGCCCTCGGCGTAGGCGGCGTTCAGCTTCACGGGGTGCGAGGCGTGCTCCTGGCCCGTCGTGGCGTCGGTGTGCGCCGGGAGCTCGGCATAACTGTCGCGCGGCAGGCTGATGACGCTCGCGCGCCGCTTGTCGGCGGAGAGATGGACGAGCATCAGGGTGTCGGTGCAGTGACAGGGGGCGCCGCCGAGCTTGTACTTCTTCTTCTCCGCCTTGCTGATCCTGTCGCGGCCGTCGGTGCCGACGAGCAGGAGGTTCGTCCCGTTTCCGCCCTGGGGGCGGTTCTTCATGTCCTTGAAGGGGTCGACCCGGTCGATCCCCGTCTCCAGACCGCTGACGACGGCATGGCCGATCCCGCCGGCGCCGAGCACCAGCACCGACAGCCCGGTGGCGACCCGCATGCCCCAGCGGGGCGGCGTCTTCCGCCCCCCGGGCCGGCCGCGCCGGGCGGTGCCGCCTGCGGACTGCCGGGGGTTCCTGCGCTGCGGGGGAGCGGTGCGGGGGTGCGGTGGACGGGGCGATCGGTGCGGCGTGGGCACGAGGGACACCTCCGCGGTGCGAGTGGGACTTTCGCACGGTAGGCCCATACGATCTGCAGACCGGGACGAGACCCGGCGGGGCGCGCCGGTGTCCCCCGTTCGCGGTAACGTGGCGGCCGAATCACGCCGCCTCCTGGGGTGCGAAAACCCCCGGACCCCCGGCATCCCCGAGGACCCCCGAGGACCACATGTCTGCCGCGCAGTACCCCGCCGTCTCCGTGATCATGCCGGTGCTCAACGAGGAACGCCATCTCAGGAACTCGGTCCGGCACATCCTGGAGCAGGAGTACGCCGGTGAGATGGAGGTCGTGATCGCCCTCGGCCCCTCGAACGACCGTACGGACGAAATCGCTGCCGAGCTGGTCCGGGAGGACTCCCGGGTCCACACCGTCCCCAACCCGACCGGCCGTACCCCCGCCGCGCTGAACGCCGCGATCAAGGCCTCACGTCACCCGATCGTGGTACGGGTGGACGGCCACGGCATGCTCTCGCCGAACTACATCGCGACGGCGGTCCGGCTGCTGGAGGAGACCGGCGCGCAGAACGTCGGCGGCATCATGAACGCCGAGGGCGAGAACGCCTGGGAGGAGGCCGTCGCCGCCGCGATGACGTCGAAGATCGGCGTCGGCAACGCGGCCTTCCACACCGGCGGCGAGGCGGGGCCCGCCGAGACCGTGTTCCTGGGGGTCTTCCGCCGCGAGGCGCTGGAGCGCGCCGACGGCTACAACGTCGAGTTCATCCGCGCCCAGGACTGGGAGCTGAACTTCCGCATCCGCGAGGCGGGCGGCCTGATCTGGTTCTCGCCGGAGCTGAGGGTGCAGTACCGCCCGCGGCCCAGCGTGCGCGCGCTCGCCAAGCAGTACAAGGACTACGGCCGCTGGCGCCATGTCGTGGCGCGCTACCACTCCGGCTCGATCAACCTGCGCTACCTCGCCCCGCCGACCGCCGTCTGCGCGATCGCGGCGGGCGTCGTCGTCGGCGCCGCGGTCACCCCGTGGGCCTTCGTCGTGCCCGCCGGTTACGTCGCGGCGATCGTCGCCGGATCGCTGCCCGCGGGCAAGGGCCTGTCGCTGAAGGCCCGGGCGCAGATCCCGGTGGCGCTGGCCACCATGCACATGTCCTGGGGCTACGGCTTCCTGACCAGCCCCCGCTCGCTGGCGAAGAAGGTCATCGCCAGCCGCCGCCCGGCCATCCAGGAGCAGGCGGTCTGACCTCCGTACGCACAGGAGAAGGGCCCCGCCGGGCGAACACAGCCGGCGGGGCCCTTTCCGCGTCCTACGACGTCACCAGGTGAACCCCGGGTTGACGTGCATGCACGCCTTCTCGTTCGCCCCGTTGAGCGGGTTCGCGGAGTCCGGCGTCTTCTCCTCGGCGGCCTCGGCCGGGTACGCCCCGTCCTCGCGCCAGTCGGCGCCCACGGCCAGGACGATGCCCGACGCGTCCGTCGACTTCTTCACCTGGGACACCGGGATGCCGAGCGCCTTGGCGACCGCCTGAGCGTCGCCCTCCAGATCGGCGCTGGGATACAGGATGCCGGTCCTGGCGGCGCCCTCGACGTTCTGCGAGTCGACCGACGCCTTGGCGAAGCCCTCCTCCGTGAGCAGCCCCTTGACCGTGCTCGCGCGGCCCTGGGCCGGGCCGAGCGTGTCCGTGCCGGTGGCGTTGCGCACGCTGACCGCGATCTCGGCGGCCGGGGCCGCGGCGTCCTTGGTGACGGTCGTCTTCCGCTTGGACGCCTTGCCGTCCAGCGGGATGTCCTCGCGGATCATCCGGAAGACCTGCTCGGCCTCGTCGGCCTTCGGGTACACCCGGCCGCTGAACTCGCCCGTGCCGTAGACGTTCGGCATGGTCGTCATGGTGATGCGGTTCGTCGGGGCCTTCTTGAGCTCCTCCGCCAGGTCGTACAGCTTCTTGACGGTGTCGAGCCCCGTGTCGACCGTCAGCGCGCTGGTGGCGGCCTCGGCGAGGTTCATCAGCTTTCCGGGGTCGGTGAGCTTGGTGCCCTTGCGCAGCTCGCGCACCATCGAGTTCAGGTACTGGTGCTGGGCCTTGGTGCGGCCGAGGTCCGTGTTGTCCTCGAAGCCGTAGCGCGTGCGCAGCCACTGGAGGGCCTGCTTGCCCTTGACGGAGGTGGTGCCCTCCTCCAGCTTCAGGCCCGAGCCCTTGCCGTCGCGGGTGTGCGAGTAGACGTTGGCGTCGACACAGACCGGGACCCCGCCGACCGCGTCGGCCATGGAGACCACCCCGGCGAAGTCGATCATCATGAAGTGGTCGATGGTGATGCCGGTGAGCTCGTACCAGGCGGCCACCGTGCAGCCGGGGCCGCCGCGGCCCAGGCTCTCGTTGGTCTGGACGTCGACCGTGCTGGCCGCGTAGACCTTGCCGGTGTCGGGGTCGGTGCACTTGGGCATCTTCAGCATGGTGTCGCGCGGCATGCTGACGACCGAGATGTTGCTCCGGTCCGCGGAGAGGTGGAGCAGCATCTGCACATCGGCGAGCGGTGTGCCGCCGAAGGTCTCCTTGGCGCCGCCCAGCTTCTGGTTGGCCTTGGAGTCCCGCGCGTCGGAGCCGATGAGCAGGATGTTCAGGGGGGTCTGACCGGCGGCGTTGGCCTTGTGATCGGCCATGTCCTTGTCGCCGAGCGTCAGATCCTCCTTCCTGATGTTGCCGTTGAGATGCTTGTAATACAGGTATCCGGCGCCGCCGGTGCCGAGTATCAGCACGGCGAGAACGCTGGCCACCCAGCGCAGTACGCGCTTCTTGCCGCTCTTCGCGGCCCGCCGCGACCTGCGGTTCGGCGGCCCCTGGCGGTGCCCGCCCTCCGCGGGGGCGGACCGCTCCCGCCGGCCGTGCCCGCCGCCCGCCGCCCGGCCGTCCGTTCCGTCCACGCCGTCGCCGTCGTGGCGGCCGCGTGGTCGTGTCCCCTCCCCGCGCGTGCTGCTCCGTCCCACCAGGACCCCCCTACTGCTCAGAATTCTGTTGTGGCGCGAGGACGGTCGTCACTGCGCGCATACCGCCTTGTCGGCGCTTGCCTTCGGGATGCCTTCGGGCGCCTTCGTCGCGCCGGTGACCGGCACTCCCACGGCCTCGAAGTCCGCTTTGAGGGCCGGCGCCATTGCCTGGAGCCCTTCGGTGCCGGAGCTTCCCTGCTTCAGCGCGGTGGCGGGCAGGCCCGCCATGTCCGCGAGGGCACGGCCCTGGTCCGTCTGTTCCGCCGCGCCGGCGAGGCCGCCCCCGTCGAGGACGTCGACATGTGTGCCGGTGGTTTCGGCCCCGCTGCCGTCGCGGCGGCAGCGCTGGGCGGGCACCCGGATGCCCGGGTCGCCGGATATCAGTACGGAGGGGGTGTGGGTAAGGGAAGGGCCCGGTGACTCTGTTCCGGAGTGGTTCAGTCGCAATTCGTAATTGCCGGTCCGCGGGTCGAGCACCCACTGCTCGGCGGGATCGATTTCCTCCGCCCGCCCACGGCTGTGCGCGTCCACGGTTGCCTGAATCCTCCGTCGGTGCCACGCGAGGCGCCTCCCCCTGCACGGCGCTCGGTTTCTTCGCTTCCGGCCCTGCGCGGCACGGGCGCCGCGTCCACCGGATCGCGTCACACTATCCGGCCGATTCACCCACGGGGGGCGCGCGTGACACATTCCACGCTCCTTACAACCGGGCATTCCGCCTAAATACTCTCCGATTGCAGCCCCTTGCTTGAGAATTGCTTTAAGCGTCGCACGGGTCATCGGCCGCATTCGACCCCGAATAGGTGGGAGCGGGGGTGGGGCTCCCCTCCGTTTCGCCGGGCTTTTGGCCGGACGGGTCCTTCCCGGAGCTGTGATCCGCCTGTGAATCCCCGGAATTGATTTCCTCGGCGGGCACCACGGCGACGGGCTCGTCCTTGCGCAGCGCGGTGAACAGCCGGTCCGCGTCCGGCTGCACGAGTTCGTCCCGGTTCGGGTCGGCGCGGTAGGACTGCCGGGGCACGGTCAGGAACTGCACCTTGTCCGTGGGGACGTTCCGCATCCCGCGCACCAGGTCGTACAGGTCCCGCAGCGAGTCGAGCCCCGGGTCCGTGGTGAGCGACTTCGTCGCCGCGTCCAGCACCGGGTAGAGCCGCGCCGGGTTCAGCAGGACGCCGTTGCTCTGCATCTTGTTGACGAGGGCCCCCAGGAACTTCTGCTGACGGTCCATGCGCTCGGTGTCGCTGCCGTCACCGATCGACTTGCGGGCCCGTACGTACCCGAGGGCCTCCTCGCCGTCCAGCTTCTGACGGCCCGCGGGAAGCTTGAGGTGCGCGTCGTCGTCGTCGACCGGCTCCTTGAGGCAGACCTCGACACCGTCCACGGCGTCCACCATGTCCTTGAAGCCGCTGAAGTCGATGACCATGTGGTGGTCGACGCGAATGCCCGTCATCTTCTCGACGGTACGGATCGTGCAGGCGGTGCCGCCCAGCTCGAAGGCCCAGTTGAACTGGGCGAACTGCGCCTTCGTGGCTTTGCCGTCCTCGGTGTGGCAGCTGGGGATCTCGGCCATCAGGTCGCGCGGGATCGACACCGCGGTCGCGCTCCTACGGTCGGCCGCGAGGTGCAGCAGGATCGTGGTGTCCGAGCGCTGGCTGCCGCCGTCGTCGCGTCCGTAGGCGCTGTTGTCGCCGGAGCGGGTGTCCGAGCCGACGAGCAGGATGTTCTGCGCGTCCCGCGCGATCGGCAGCGGGCGGTCCTTCTCGTACGCCTTGAGCTCGGCGGCGGCGCTGGTGTCGGTGGTGATGTTGCCGTCGAGCTTCTTGTACACCCACCAGCCCACCCCGGCGGCGACCAGCACGAGGAACGAGGCGGCCAGGGCGGTCCAGCGGAGCCAGTGCCGCTTGCGCTCCCCGGGGCCGCGCTCGGGCCGCGCACCCCAGGTCCCGTCCCCGGCCGGAGCGGCGGAGGCGTCGCTCCCGGGTGCGGCTTCCGGAGTTCCGGCGGGGCTGTCGTCCTGCGGCGCGGCTCCGGACGTCTTGGGGGCCCCGTCCGTCAGTCCGTCCCCGGCCGTCTCGTCCTGGTCGTCCGGATCGGCCGGGCTGCCGGGGGTGTCGCTCACGTCTGCGTCCATCCTCACGTTCGGCGGCGCGATGGGCCGCCGGTCGCAGAAGTAGACGGCTGAACCTCACGCTTGGTTGTGCATTCAGGCGGAGTGGTCTGTACCGCCCGATCATGTACCGCCGTCGGTGTTCAGTCCCGGGGGCTCGGCCCGCCGTGGGCCGGACGAGTGGCCCTCAGGGCGCTTGTCATACCGCAGTGTTGGTGATCCGCTCACTCTCGACACGCTTGGCGAGCCCGTCCTCGTCCAGTTGGTCCAGATGGCGGCACAGGACCACGGAACCTCCCGCGGCCAGCGGCGCGAAGAGCCCCGCGGAGAGCCCCTCCCAGGTGTCGTACGTACGCCCGGTCAGCAGCCTGGACCCCGGGCCGAGCCCCAGCGCCGTCGCGTCCTCGCGGGCCCGGGCGACCAGCTGTTGTGCCGTCATCCCCTCGCCGCCCACGGCCAGCGCGGGGGCGCCGGGGTCCACGGGGGCGTACGGGGCGAAGCGGTCGCCCTGGCCCGGCACCTCCACCGCGTAGTCCGCGAACCCCTCGGGCGGCTGGGGGAAGCGGCCCCCCAGCGGGCGCAGGGCCAGCGCCACCCGCTCGCCCCGGCAGGCGCGCGCCCGGTCGAGCCCGTCCGGTCCGCTGACGACCAGATCGGCGGACGCGGGGTCGCCCTGCACATCCGCGACCACCCCGACCGAGGAACAGGCGAGCAGCCAGACGGCCGACTGCCAGTGGGCGGGGAGCAGCAGCGCGAGCCGGTCGCCCGGCTCGGCGGCCAGGTCGCCCTGGAGCAGGTTGGCGGTCTTGGCCACCCAATTGGCGAAGGTGGCCACCGACAGTTCGACGCGCTCTCCGGTTGCGTCGTCGTAGAAGGTGACGAGAGGACGGGCCGGGTCCGCGGCGAGCGCGGATCGCAGCAGGTCGGCGGGGGTGCGATCACTGGCGTTCATCCGCGCAAGCGTACGCGGGGGGCGCCCGCCCGGCAGGGGGTGACGGGTGACCCGTACACCGGTTCGGCAGACGGTGCGTCAACTTCAGGCGTTCGTACTCCAGTAGCCGGTCATGCCGGACTGGGCCAAGTATTTCCTGTATGCGTGCACTTCTTGCGACTTCGATCGGCGTCACCTGCGCGACGGCCCTCACCCTTCCGCTCGCCGCGCCCGCGCCCGCCGCCCCCGTTCACGCCCCGGTCGCCCAGGCGCCCGCGGCATCTCCCGTCGAGCCCGCCGGCTCGACCCAGTCACTGCCCCTGCGGCCGCTCACCGGCGCCGCACCGAGAGCCACCGGCACACCCACCGAAACCGTGAGCCCCGCAGCCGGACAAGGGCTGCTCCGGCGGGACGCGCAGCGCTTCTCGCTCGTCGGCGTCATCTGGGACGACGCCGACGCCGAACTCCACGGATCGGTCCAGGTCCGCACCCGCGCCACCGGTACCACCCACTGGTCCGGCTGGCAGTCCCTGGAGACCCACAACACCGACCACGCCGCCGACTCCGGCAGCGCCGAGCGCGAGTCGGGCAGGGTGCGCGGCTCCACGGCCCCGCTCTGGGTCGGCGACTCGGACGGCGTCGAGGTGCGCGTACGGTCCGAGAGCGCCGGACCGCCCTCGGCGCGCGCCGCCGCCGCGCTCCCGTCCGGTCTGCGGGTGGAGCTCGTCGACCCGGGCGAGGACCCGGAGGAGCCGCGCGCCGAGGGCGGCCAGGCCGCCGGCAGCCCGTCCGCCGTCACCGCCGTGGCCCCGTCGCCCGGCACCACCACGGCCGCCCAGCCGGGCGCGCTCCCGGAGTCCGCGGGCCTCACCATGGCCGCGGCGGAGAGCTCCGCGGTCAACGCCGATCTCGCCCCGCTCGGCGCCACGATGATCCAGCCCCTGAGCAAGGCCGAGTCCGAGGAGCAGGCGGTCGTCGGACCGGCCGCCAAGCCGTTCGTGGGCCCGCGCCCCGGCATCGTCACGCGCAAGGGCTGGGGCGCCGACGAGAGCCTGCGGGAGCGCGCCTTCGCGTACACCTCGACCGTCAAGGCAGCCTTCGTCCACCACAGCGCGACCGGCAACAACTACACGTGCGCCCAGGCACCCTCGGTCCTGCGCAGTATCTACCGCTACCACGTCAAGAGCAGCGGCTGGCGCGACTTCGGCTACAACTTCGCCGTCGACAAGTGCGGAAACATCTACGAAGGCCGTGCGGGAGGCGTGTCCAAGGCGGTCCTGGGGGCCCACACCCTCGGTTTCAACACCAACAGCATGGGCATCGCGGTACTCGGGACGTACAGCTCGAAGAATCCGCCCGCCGCCGCCGTCAACGCGATCGCCAAGCTGACGGCCTGGAAGCTCGGACTGTTCGGCCGCAACCCCAAGGGCAAGGTCACCCTCGTCTCCGGTGGCAGCGGCAAGTACAAGAAGGGCGCCAAGGTCAAGCTCAACGTCATCTCGGGGCATCGCGACGGCTTCGCAACCGAATGCCCTGGAATCCGTCTCTACAAGAAGCTCGGCACGGCCCGGACGAGTTCGGCGAAGCTGCAGGGCCGCTGACCGGGAGGGACCGAACGGTCTGCATACACTGGCCAGCCGAAACGAGGCCCGGCCCCAGCAGGAAGCAGAGACGGTGCTGTGACAGAGGCAAAAGAAGCGATCCTCCTGGTCGGTGGCAAGGGCACCCGGCTGCGTCCGCTCACGGTGCACACCCCGAAGCCGATGGTCCCGGCGGCGGGGGTGCCCTTCCTCACGCACCAGCTGGCGCGGGCCAGGGCTGCCGGGGTGGAGCACATCGTGCTCGCGACGTCCTATCTGGCGGAGGTCTTCGAGCCGTACTTCGGCGACGGGGCGTCGCTCGGCCTCTCCATCGAGTACGTCACCGAGCGCGAGCCGCTCGGCACCGGCGGGGCCATCCGCAACGTGGCGTCGCGGCTCTCCTCGGGGCCGGACGAGCCGGTCATCGTGTTCAACGGGGACATCCTCACCGGTCTCGACATCCGGGCCCTGGTCGCGGCGCACGCCACGTCCGGGGCGGACGTCTCCCTCCACCTGACCCGGGTGGAGGACCCGCGCGCCTTCGGTCTCGTGCCGACGGACGCCTCGGGCAGGGTGACGGCCTTCCTGGAGAAGCCGCAGACACCCGAGGAGATAGTCACCGACCAGATCAACGCGGGGGCGTACGTCTTCCGCCGCTCGGTCATCGACACGATCCCGGTGGGCCGGCCGGTCTCCGTGGAGCGCGAGACCTTCCCCGGACTCCTGGCCTCCGGCGCCCACCTCCAGGGCATGGTCGACTCCACGTACTGGCTGGACCTCGGCACCCCGCAGGCGTTCGTGCGCGGCTCGGCCGACCTGGTCCTGGGCCGCGCGCCCTCTCCCGCGGTCCCCGGCCGCTGCGGCGACCGGCTCGTCCTGCCCACGGCCTCCGTGGCCGCCGACGCCAAGCTCACCGGCGGTACGGTCGTCGGCGAGGGCGCCCTGATCGGCGAGGGCGCGAGGATCGCGGGGTCCACCGTGCTCGCCGGCGCGGTCGTGGAGCCCGGCGCCGTGATCACCGACTCGCTGGTCGGAGCCGGCGCCCGCATCGGCAGCCGTACGGTCCTCACGGGCGCGGTGATCGGTGACGGAGCCCACGTCGGCGCGGACAACGAACTGCGCGACGGAATCCGGATCTGGTGCGGCGCGAGCATCCCGGACGCCTCCGTCCGGTTCTCCTCCGACCAGTGAACGGCCCCGGTCGGCCTTACCCTCGATAGGCACCCCGACGACCGAGGACCTCACCCGTGGCAGGACGCTTCGTACCCCGCACCCCCGCAGTGCCGCGCCGGCAGGCGGCGGCCACGGACGCGTCCGCGCCGCACACCAGGACCTGGACGCCACCGTGGCCGCTCGATCTCCGGCTGGTCCTGAGCCCGCTGCGGCGCGGCCCCGCGGACCCCTGCTTCCGGGCGCTGCCCGACGGGACGTTCTGGCGGGCCACCCGCACCCCGGCCGGCCCCGGCACCCTGCGCGTCTCCGGCTCCCGTGACGGCGGCGTCTCGGCGGCGGCCTGGGGTCCGGGCGCGCAGTGGCTCCTGGACCGGCTCCCGGCGCTGCTCGGCGCCGACGACACCCCGGAGGACTTCCGCCCGCGCCACCGGCTGGTCGCCGCGGCCCAGCACCGCAGGCCGGGGCTGCGCCTGCTGCGCACCGGGCTGGTCATGGAGTCGCTGATCCCGTCGATCCTGGAACAGAAGGTCACCACCGACGAGGCGTACCGCGCCTGGCGGCTGCTGGTCCGCACCCACGGCACCCCGGCCCCCGGCCCGCAGGACGCGGCGTTCGGGGCGTACGGCCTGCACGTCATGCCGGACGCCAGGACCTGGTCGATGATCCCGTCCTGGGAGTGGCACCGCGCGGGCGTCGACTCCAAGCGCTCCGACACGGTCCAGCGCGCGGTCCGGGTGGCCCGGCGCATGGAGGAGGCGGCCTCGATGGAGCTCCCCGACGCGATGGCCCGGCTCCAGCTCATCCCCGGCATCGGCCCCTGGACGGCGGCGGAGACCCTGCAGCGCTCGAACGGCGCGGCCGACGCCGTCACGGTCGGCGACTACCACCTGCCGGGCATCGTCGGCCACGCGCTCGGCGGCAACCGGCACGCCGACGACGAGCAGATGCTGGAGCTCCTCGCCCCGTACGAGGGCCAGCGCCACCGGGCGACCCGCCTGATCCTGCTCTCGGGCCATGTCCCGGCGCGCCGGGCCCCACGGATGACACCGGGCGACATCGCCCGGCTCTGAGGAACCCCACAGAACTACCTGGGGGCTTCCTGGGCCGCAGGGAGTCCCAGGAAGCGCGCTCCCCGGCAGGTCCGGTTCAGCGGACGGTGACGAACGCCTCCGGGTCCCGGTCGGCCCGGGCGGCCGGGGCGTTCTTCGGGCGGCCCACGGCCACCGCGCCCAGCGGGTCCCAGGAGTCCGGAAGGTCCAGCACCTCACGCACCACGTCCCGGCAGAACATCGTCGAGGACACCCACGCCGAGCCCAGCCGCTCACCGGCCAGCGCCACCAGGAAGTTCTGCACCCCGGCGCCCGCCGCGACCACGAACATCTCGCGCTCCGCGGTGTCCCGGCGCTCGTCCCCGTAGGTGTGCGAGCCGTCCATCACGAGGCACGGCACCACCAGATACGGCGCGTTGCGCAGGACGTCACCCCGCCGCACCCGCCTGGCGACCGACTCCTCGCCGCGCCCGTCCCCGCGCAGGTCCGCGATCCAGGCGTCCCGCATGGCGTCGAGCAGCCGCGTCCTGGACTCCTGCGACTCCAGCAGGACGAACCGCCACGGAGTCGTGTGGTGCGGGGCCGGGGCGGTCACCGCCGCCGCCACCGCACGCCGTACGGCGCCGGGGTCGACCGGGTCGTCCGTGAACTCCCGTACCGTGCGGCGGAGATACAGCGCCTCGCGCACCGCCTCGGACGTCCCCAGCCGGAACATGTCGTCGGCGGCGACCCGCACCATCGCACGGGCGCCCTCCTCCTCCGGAGAGTCCGCGCCCGCCACGACATGGGGGAGCCCGCGCACCACCGCGACCGGCAGCCCGGACGCCTTGCCCTTCACCAGGTCACCGGCCGAGGCGAGTTCATCGGCCGTGGCCACGACCGTGGCGCTCAGCGGATTGCCGTAGCCGTCGGTGCCGCCCCGGAGGTCGTCCAGCACCTTGACCCCGGCGGCACCGATCGCCACGTCCGTCAGGCCGTTGCGCCAGGGTCGGCCGAAGGTGTCCGTGACGACGACCCCGATCTCCACGCCGAGCGCGTCCCTCAGGCCGTCCCGGATCAGCCGGGCCGAGGCGTCGGGGTCCTCGGGCAGCAGCAGGACCGTACCGGCCGGGGTGTTCGACGCGTCGACCCCGGCGGCGGCCATGACGAGCCCCTGCCGGTTCTCCACGATCCTGAGCGTCCCGCGCCGGGCGACCACCCGGACCGTCTCGGAGTCGATCGCCGCCTCCCGGTCGGTGGCCTCGACGATCCGGCCCTCCGCCTTGGAGACGATCTTCGAGGTGACCAGCAGGACATCGCCGTCCACCAGGCCCGGCTCCGTGGCCGCGATCAGCTTCGCCAGGTCGTCGCCCGCCCGCACCTCGGGCATCCCGGGCAGGGCCCAGACCCGGTAGGAGGGTGCCGTGCCGCTCATGCCCGTACCTCCTCGGCCAGGGCCAGGGCCTGCCGTGCCATCTCGGCGGTGGCGTCCAGGTCCGTCATCATCAGCGGGACGGCGCGGCAGCGGATGCCCGCGGCCTCGATCTCGTCGACCACCCCGGCGTCCACGGTGTCGACGAGCCAGCCGTCGAGCAGCCCGGAGCCGTAGTGCTGTGCGACGGCCGACGCGGTGGACTCGACGCCCACCGCGGCCAGGACCTTGTCGGCCATGCCCCGCACGGGTGCGTCGCCGACGATGGGGGAGAGCCCGACGACGGGGACCCCGGCCTCGGCGATCGCCTCCCGGATACCGGGCACGGCGAGGATGGTGCCCACGGAGACGACCGGGTTCGACGGCGGGAAGACGACGACGTCGGCCTCGGCGATGGCCTCCAGGACGCCGGGGGCGGGCTTGGCCTGCTCCGCGCCGACCGGCACGACGGCCCGCGCCGCCACGGAGGCGCGCAGCTTCACCCAGTACTCCTGGAAGTGGATCGCCTTGCTCTCGCCGTCCACATCGACCGCCACATGCGTCTCGACGCGGTCGTCGGACATCGGGATCAGCCGGACGCCGGGCTTCCACCGCGCGCAGAGCGCCTCGGTGACCGCGCTCAGCGGATAGCCGGCGCCGAGCATCTGCGTACGGACGATGTGGGTGGCGAAGTCACGGTCGCCGAGACCGAACCAGTCGGGCCCCACGCCGTACGCCGCGAGTTCCTCCTTCACCTGGAAGCTCTCGTCGGTACGCCCCCAGCCCTGCTCCTCGTTGATGCCACCGCCGAGGGTGTACATCACGGTGTCCAGGTCGGGGCAGACCTTCAGCCCGAACAGATGGATGTCGTCGCCGGTGTTGCCGATCACCGTGATGTCCGCGTCGGGAGCGGCCTGTTTGAGGCCACGCAGGAAACGAGCACCACCGATACCGCCGGCCAGAACCACAATGCGCATGCACAACAGTCTGTCAGGCGGAGCCTGATCGTTGTGGGGGTGGTGGCGGGCGACGGGTGGGACTGTCAGGCGGAGCCTGATCGTTGGTGGGGTGGTGGCGGGCGACGGGTGGGACTGTCAGGCGGAGCCTGATCGTTGTGGGGGTGGTGGCGGGCGACGGGTGGGACCGTCAGGCGGAGCCCGATGGGTGGCGGGTGACCGTCAGGCCGGTACGACGGTTTCGGGTTCGGCGGCCGGGGCGCACTGTGCCGAGTGCATCGGCATCTCGGTGAGGCCCGGGAAGTAGATGTGCAGGCTGACCGTGGGTTCGAGGGAGTCGTTGGCGACCTCGTGGACGTAACCGGGGGCGAAGACGCGCTGCGCGCCGGGGGTGAGGGTGACCGCCCCGCGTGCCGTGTGCTCGGTCAACTCGCCGTCCAGGACCGTGAGCACGCCGGAGGAGAGGCCGTGGTCGTGGAGTCCGCTGCCCTGTCCGGGGACCCAGCTCAGCAGCCAGACCTCATATCCCGGCCCAGTTTGCAGCCGGTGGTACCAGCGGGTGGTGGTGTCGTAACGGACGAGTGGGGCCCACCGGCCGCGGTCGGCCGCGATGGAGCGGGCGAGCCCGACGAACTCGGCCACGGTCGAGGGATGGGGGCGGGCCGGCTGGAGGAGGTGCTGGACTTCAAGGATGTCGCCGGCGATCGAGAGGTCGCTGTCGCTGTTCATGGGTGCGGTGGTTCCTCGGCATGTGGATGCGCGTGCGTGGGGGTGTCGCGGAAGACCGGAAATGCGATGAAGAGAGCTGAATCAGAGCTGGAGCTCTACGGCTTCAACAGCTGTGACAGCTGGAACAGCAACAGCGGGCCTGGACAGCCGTACGGAACCCACGGATGCGGGTCGTGTACGAGGCTGCGGTCGCTGGCATGAAGTCAAGGAGACCGGCTCGATGCGCGGTCTGTCAACTCAATGCCCGATTTGGCGGCAATGTTTCACCCCTTCCGGTTGCAGGGGGTGGAGAAAGGTTTTGCCACCCGCCGGAGCGGCAAGGTGGCGCAACGGGCATGTGCTCAAACGTGGGTGAGGGCTCGTGACCCTACTGTGATCTTGGTCGCTACAGTGATCAAATCGAAACATTGCGGCGGCTCCACTCGTCTCACTCGGTGAGAAGCGATGCCGGGTGGACTCGCATGGCATATGTCAGATTTTTGGTGATTTGAACACTTTCCGCATACGCTTGGTTCCGCAGAGTGAATACCGAGGCCAATAGCAGATCTTCGCTTGACTGGCCCGAAGCTACACACTTGTAATTTCACTCGTGTCGTTCGGCCGCATCGATAACGGCCGCATCACGGGGACGCAAGAGACAGACGAGGGGCGCACATGACCGAGCTGTTCCAGCAACTGCTGGTCGAGGACGCGGACGAGGAACTCGGCTGGCAGGAGCGCGCACTGTGCGCCCAGACCGATCCCGAGTCCTTCTTTCCTGAGAAGGGCGGCTCCACCCGCGAGGCCAAGAAGGTCTGTCTCGCGTGCGAGGTCCGCTCCGAATGCCTTGAGTACGCCCTCAACAACGACGAACGGTTCGGTATCTGGGGCGGCCTCTCCGAGCGCGAACGGCGACGCCTGAAGAAGGCCGCCATCTGAACATCCCGCGCACCTGGACACCGGGACCGCGATGGCCTGGGGGCCGCACCCTGTACGCAGGGCGCGGCCCCCAGGCCATCGGCATGTACGGGCGTTCCGGATCCCGCCCGTCAACCGCTCGGCGCGGGGCGCACATCCGTACCGTTAGTGTGGGGCCCCGTCCGAGAGACGCGCCAACGCCCCGCCGGGGCGCGCGTGTACACCGATGCAGCCCCCGGGGGGACCCCCCTCCGGACCCGGCCGGAGGGCCCGTACCCCGATGTCCGTGCACAGCCACTCGGCGGCGCCGAACGCGGCCGCCGCCGCCCCAGAGTTCCCCCGGCACGTCGTCACCGCCGTGCTCGTCTCCCACGACGGCGCACGCTGGCTGCCCCGTGTGCTGGCCGGGCTGCTCGGGCAGGAACGCCCCGTACAGAACGTCGTCGCGGCCGACACCGGCAGCGCCGACGACTCCGCCCGTCTGGTCACCGAGTCGCTCGGCGGGGAGCGCGTCCTGCACCTGGCACGGCGTACGAGCTTCGGCACCGCCGTCGACGAAGCGGTCCGCACGGCCGGTGTGCTCACCCCCGACGACCTGCCGTACCTGAAGCGCCCCAGCGGCTGGGATCCCGTCACCCGCACCTGGCGTGACGACGCGTACGACCTGCCGGAGCTTCCGCACGGCGACCCCGTCCAGTGGCTCTGGCTGCTGCACGACGACAGCGCCCCCGAGCCGGACGCGCTCGCCGAGATGCTGCGCGTCGTCGACAACGACAAGCACGCCGCGATCGTCGGACCCAAGCTGCGCGGCTGGTACGACCGCAAGCAGCTCCTGGAGGTCGGCGTCTCCATCGCCAACAGCGGGCGCCGCTGGACCGGCCTGGACCGCCGCGAACAGGACCAGGGCCAGCACGACCAGGTCCGTACCGTGCTCTCCGTGTCCTCCGCGGGCATGCTGGTGCGCCGTGACGTCTGGGAGGAGCTCGGCGGCTTCGACCGCAGGCTCCCGCTGATGCGTGACGACGTGGACCTCTGCTGGCGCGCGCACATGGCGGGCCACCGGGTGCTCGTCGCCCCGGACGCGATCCTGCGGCATGCCGAGGCCTCCGCCAGGGAACGCCGTCCCATCGACTGCGCCGGACGCTCCGTCGCCAGCCCGCACCGCGTCGACAAGGCGGGCGCGGTCTACACGATGCTCGTCAACGCCCGGGGCAAGCAGCTGCCGTGGGCGCTGCTCCGCCTCGTCGTCGGCACCCTCCTGCGCACCCTCGCCTATCTCGTCGGCAAGGTGCCGGGGCAGGCGCTCGACGAGGTCGCCGGGCTCTTCGGCACCCTGCTGCGGCCCGGGCGGATCTTCGCCGCGCGCCGGGCACGCGGCAAGGGCGCGGTGGACGCGGCCGAACTACGGGCCCTCTTCCCGCCGCCCGGAGCCACCGTCCGGGCCACCGTCGAGCAGATCGCGGGCAACTTCGGCAGCCGCACCGACTCCGACTCCGGAGGCTCGCGGCACGGGGTGGTCGAGTCCGGCCCCGGTGGTGACGACGCCGACTTCCTGGAGATCGAACAGTTCGCCCGGCTGAAGAAGCTCGGCCGCAAGCCCGGCCCCGTGCTCTTCGCCCTCCTCCTGCTCGTCTCGCTGGTCGCCTGCCGGGGGCTCCTCGGCAGCGGCGCGCTCGCCGGCGGCGCCCTGCTGCCCGCCCCCGCCGACGTCTCCGACCTCTGGTCGCGCTATGCCGACGGCTGGCACCCCGTGGGGACCGGCGGAACCCAGACCGCGCCGCCCTACCTCGGCGTGATCGCCGCCCTGTCGGCACTGTTCCTCGGTTCCACCGGCTTCGCGCTCACCCTCCTGCTCGTCTGCTCGGTCCCGCTCGCCGGGCTCACCGCGTACTTCGCCTCCAGGCCGCTGATCGAGTCCCGGCTCCTGAGGGCCTGGGCGAGCATCGCGTACGCCTTCCTGCCCGCCGCGACCGGCGCGCTGGCCACCGGGCGGCTCGGCACAGCCGTGCTCGCCGTCCTGCTCCCGCTGATCGCCCGCGCGGCCGTCGCCGCCCACGGGCTGCGCGGTGACGGCTCCACCGCACGCGGCAGCTGGCGGGCCACCTGGGCGTACACCCTGCTGCTCACCTTCACGACGGCCTTCACGCCGATCGTGTGGCCGCTCGCGGTGGTTCTCGGCATCGGGGTGCTCGTGCTCCGCCGCAACGACATCACCGCGTACGGGCTGCGCTTCCTGGCCACGGCGGGCACCCCGCTGCTGGTCCTCGCGCCTTGGTCGCTCTCGCTGCTGACCAGCCCCTCCGGCTTCCTGAAGGAGGCCGGGCTCGACCTGGGCACGGGCACGGCGTCCGCCCTGGACCTGCTCGGCATCAGCCCCGGCGGCCCCAAGGCGGCCGGCGGCATCCTGCTGCTGGGCATCGTGCTCGCGGCGCTGGCCGCCCTGCTGCGCGGGGAGCGGCAGTTCGCGATCCGTACCGCCTGGGCCGTCGTGCTGACCGGGCTCGTCTTCGCCGCCGTCTCCAACGGCTCCACCTGGGCCGGGCCCGCGACCCTCGTCTACGGGATCGCGCTGCTCGCCGCCGCGCTGCTCGGGGCGGACGGCGCCCGGGTGCGGGTCGCCGCGCTGAGCTTCGGCTGGCGCCAGCCGGTCGCCGCGCTGATCGCCCTGGCCGCCGGGATCGCACCCGTGCTGGCGGCGGTGGGCTGGATGATCGGCGGCGCCACCGGGCCGCTGGAGCGCCGCGACCCCGTGCAGGTGCCGGCTTTCGTCGCGGAGGAGAGCGCCACCCGCGACCAGCCGCGGACCCTGGTCCTCGGCGGCACGTCGGAGGCGGCCGTCTCCTACAGCCTGGTCCGCGGTTCCGGCGCGCGCCTCGGCGACGCCGAGCTCACCGAGGCGGGCGGCAGCAACTCCCATCTCGACAAGGTCGTCGCCAACCTGGTCGCGGGCTCCGGCGCCGACCAGGGCAGCCAGCTGAGCGGCTTCGCGATCCGCTACGTCCTCGTACGGGACGGGGCGCCCCGGCAGATGAGCCGCGTGCTGGACTCGACGCCCGGCCTGAGCCGGCTCAGCCAGCTCGACGGCAGCGCGCTGTGGCGCGTCGACCGGCAGGCCTCCCGCCTGACGATCGTCCCCTCCGGCGAGGGCGCCGAGCCCGTGCCGGTGGGCTCGCTCCCCGTGGAGGCGCACACCAGGATCCCCGAGGGCGACGCCGGCCGGGTGCTGCGGATCGCCGACGCGGCCGACCCGGGCTGGACGGCCACGCTCGACGGCGTGGCGCTGACCCCCAAGACCGTGGACGGCTGGGCCCAGGGCTTCGCGCTCCCCGCGGGCGGCGGCACGCTCGACCTCACCTATGACACCCCGGCCGCGCACACCGCCTGGGTCTGGACGCAGGTGGCGCTCGGTGTCGTCCTGGTGGTCCTGGCCCTGCCGGGCCGCCGCCGGGAGATCGACGACGACCTGCCCGAGGAGACCGAGTCCGTACCGGCCGAGCCGGTCGCCGGCGAGGGACGCAGGGCGCGCAGGTTGCGCGCGGCGGCCCAGGCCGAGGCGGCGGGAGGCGACGACGAGCCCGCCGCGGCGTACGCCCAGGCCCCCTACGCCGACGCGGCGCCCGACGCCGGGCAGCAGTACATCCCGGCCCAGCAGACCGCCGACCCGTACGCGGCGGTGCCGGGTGACCAGGACGGTACGGGTTCGTACGCGGCGGTGCCCGGGGACCAGGACGGTACGGGCACCTACGCGGCGGTCCCGCAGCAGAACGTGTACGGGGAGCAGAACGCGTACGGGGAGTGGGACGCCCGGCAGCAGTACCAGGGCGCCGACCACGGCCAGTACCAGGCAGGGCAGGACGCCGGCCAGTACTACCAGGCCGATCCCTACCAGCAGCAGGACCCGTACCAGCAGCAGGGCGCCTACGACCCGTACGGCTACGCCCAGCAGCAGCCCTACGCCACGGGTGCGGGCGAGACCCCGTACGACGGGCACGACGAGAACGCAGCCCCGGGCCAGAACCCGTGGCAGACCGGTAACGGCAGCAACGGCAACGGCAACGGCAACGGCAACGCATCGCGAGGCGAGTCCGAGTGAAGTCCACCCCCCTGTCCCTCATCGCGGGCACCGTCGCCCTTGCCGCGGTCACCGGCTTCGCCGCGCTCACAGCGCCCGGCGACGCGGGCGAACCGGAGGCGAGGGCCGCGGCCCGGCTCCCCGTCGAGCGCACCAGCCTGCTCTGCCCCGCGCCCAGCACCTCCGACGTGGCGGAGACGGAGTACACGTCCTTCACCCCCGCGGGCGAGAGCGGGGGTGAGGCCGGAGCGGCCGAGCTGGAGCCGGCCGAGCCCCTCCCCGCCGACGAGGACGCCCCGGCCGAGGAGGACGCCGAGAAGGACGCGGACAAGGACGCGGACAAGGCGAAGGACGACGAGGCCGAGGACAAGGCGGCGGACGGCAAGCCCGTCATCTCCCTCAAGGAACCCGGCAAGCCGTCCACCGCCGAGACGGACAAGTCCGACGCCCCCGCGCTGATCGGCACCGCCACCGGCAAGCTGGCCCCCGGCTGGGCCGCCCAGCAGACCACCACGGCCGCCGCCGGCGGTGCCCGCGGGCTGCTCGGCGTCAGCTGCACCGCGCCCGACACGGACTTCTGGTTCCCGGGCGCGAGCACCTCCGCGAAACGTCAGGACTACGTCCACCTGACCAACCCCGACGACACCGCCGCCGTCGCCGACATCGAGCTGTACGGCGCCGACGGTGCCCTCAAGTCCGATGTCGCGGAGGGCATCACGGTCCCGGCCAGGTCGAGCGTCCCGATGCTGATCTCGACGCTGACCAGCGAGGCCGCCGAGAACGTGACCGTCCATGTCACCACCAGGTCGGGGCGCGTCGGCGCGGTCCTGAGCGCCGCCGAGGACGAGGTGGGCAGCGACTGGCTGGCCGCGTCGGCCGATCCGGCGGACACCCTGGTGCTGCCCGGCATCCCGGCGGACGCCACCGACGTACGTCTGGTCGCCTTCGCGCCGGGCGAGGACGACGCCGATGTGAAGGTCCAGCTCATGGGGAAGAACGCGACGTTCGCACCCGCCGGGAACGACACCCTGCACATCAAGTCGCAGATGACCGCGAGTGTCGACCTCAAGGACGTCACCCGCGGCGAGCCCGGCTCGATCCTGCTCTCGCCCGCCGACGGCAGCAGGACCCCTGTCGTCGCCGCGCTCCGCGTGGTGCGCGGCACCGGCGCCAAGCAGGAGATCGCGTTCATTCCGGCGACCGAGCCGGTGGGCGACCGGGCGAGCGTCGCCGACAACCGGGCGAAGGGCTCGGTGCTCTCCCTGACCGCTCCGGGCGGAACGGCGGAGGTCAAGGTGACGGCCTCGGCAGGCAGCGAGGGGGGCGAGGCGACCGTCAAGACGTACACGGTCAAGGGCGGTACGACGCTCGACGTCACCCCCGAGGCCCCGTCAGGGCTCAAGGGGAGCTACGCGCTGACGGTGGAGACCGAGTCGGGCGGGCCGGTGCACGCCGCCCGCACGCTCACGCTCACCCAGGGCGGGGTCGGCATGTTCACCGTGCAGACCCTTCCGGACGACGGCGGCACGGTCGAGGTGCCCACGGCCGAGCAGGACCTGTCCGTCCTGGACGACTGAGGCCCGCGCGCTCCGGGCGGGCCGGCGCGCCGGGGGTGGGCCCGTCGCCGTGGGCGGGTCAGTCCTGCCCGTAGCGCGGGTCGACCGACTCGGGGGAGAGGCCGAGGAGTTCCGCGACCTGCTCCACCACGACCTCGTGCACCAGCAGGGCGCGCTCGTCGCGGCTCTTGGTGCGGATCTCGACGGGGCGCCGGTAGATCACGATCTGCGCGGGCTGCCCCTTGACGGCGGACAGCGCGCGCCCGAGCGGCACGGTGTCCTCCAGCGATCCCGGCACGTCGAGGACCAGGAAGTCGACATCCGTCAGCTGGGGCCAGCGCCGCTCCAGCCGCTCCACCGAGTCCTGCACGAGGTCGCGGAAGCTCTCGGCCCTGCTGACCGACAGCGGCACCTGCGGCGGAGCGACCGGTCCGCGCATTCCGCGGCCGTGACGGTCGCGGCGGCGGGGCCGCGGCTCGGAGGAAGGGGGCGGTACGGGACTGTCCATCACCGACGCAGCGTAACCCTCCTCC
Organism: Streptomyces sp. NPDC002125; assembly: GCF_053593715.1. NCBI lineage: Bacteria > Bacillati > Actinomycetota > Actinomycetes > Kitasatosporales > Streptomycetaceae > Streptomyces > Streptomyces sp. NPDC002125. The sequence goes on from NZ_JBSFDD010000025.1 coordinate 116,605, forward strand.
GGCCCGGGCGATCACGGCTTCCGCCGCTGGTCGGCCCCGATGTCCACAGATGAACATTCCGGCCAGGATCGGGTGCGAATCCGGCCCTTGCTCCGATCGCTGACCCTCCGTCGGACGATCGTTCATGTTCCTCCCGATGACCGCGAAGGGGCCCGCGCACACCGGTGCGCATCGGCTGCCGCGCAGGTCGGAACGGGTGCGCCGGAGCCCGCCGGGGCATGTGTCGCGGGGCGACACGTGGGGGTGAGCTGAGGGAGAGTCGTCGCAGCCCGCTCAAGAGTGCGGTACCGTCCAACATCGTGAGCCCTGTACGTCGCTGTTCGCGAACCGCGTGCGGCCGTCCCGCCGTCGCGACACTGACGTACGTCTATGCCGACTCGACCGCGGTCCTCGGCCCGCTCGCCACCTATGCCGAGCCCCACTGCTACGACCTCTGCGCCGAGCACGGCGAGCGGCTCACCGCGCCGCGCGGCTGGGAAGTCGTCCGGCTCTCCGATCCCTCGGCCCCCACGCGCCCCAGCGGCGACGATCTCGAAGCGCTCGCCAACGCCGTACGCGAGGCGGCCCGTCCCCAGGACCGGCAGCAGGGCGGACGGGGTCCGCGCGCCGCCGACCCGGTGGAGGTCGCGCGCAGAGGACATCTGCGGGTGCTGCGCTCGCCGGACTCCTGACGACCGGACTCCTGACGAGCCGGACTGCTGACGCGCTGCGCGCGCCTGACGAGCCGGGCCGCTGACGCGCTGCGCGCCTCTACCGTTCTCCGCGCCTGACGTTGTCCGGGCCTGACCGTTCTCCGCGCGTGACGTTGTCCGGGCCTGACCGTTCTCCGCGTTCGAGTGGGTGTTCTGTGCTGTTCTGTGCGCACCACCCGTCCCACCCGTCCCATCCGTCACATGTCTGTTCGGAAGAAGTTTTCCGGTACGGAGCATTGACGTCGGCTTGTCGCGGACACGACCATTCCCCCACCCGTGAGAGATCGCTTCCGCATCACGGAATCCGGGGAGGTCTGTGTGTTTGTCCAGCAACTCGAACCCGTAGCCGATTCGCTCGCCCTGTCTGCCCTCGTCGCCTCGCTGCCCCTGGTCACCGTCCTCGTCCTGCTCGGCGCCGTCCGGATGAAGGCCCACCGCGCGGGACTCATCGGCCTCGCCGTCGCCGTGCTCGTCGGCGCGCTGGCGTTCGGCATGCCTCTTGGGCAGACCCTCTCCGCAGGGGCACAGGGCGTCCTCTTCGGGCTCTTCCCCATCATGTGGATCGTGGTCAACGCCCTCTGGGTGTACCGGATGACCGTCCGCACCCAGCACTTCGACATCCTGCGGCGCTCCTTCGGCAGGGTGTCCGACGACCCCCGTATCCAGGCCCTCGTCATCGCCTTCTGCTTCGGCGCGCTCCTGGAGGCGCTGGCCGGCTTCGGCGCGCCCGTGGCGATCTGCTCGGTCATGCTCGTCGCCCTCGGCTTCGACCCGGTGAAGGCCGCCGTCGTCTCCCTGGTCGCCAACACCGCGCCCGTGGCCTTCGGCGCCATGGGCACGCCCGTGGTGACGCTCGCCCAGGTCACCGGACTGCCGCTGGACGACGTTGCCACGGTTGTCGGCCGTCAGACCCCGCTGCTCGCCCTCGTCGTCCCGCTGATCCTCGTCTTCCTCGTGGACGGCAGGCGCGGACTGCGGGAGACCTGGCTGCCCGCGCTGGTGTGCGGAGTGGCCTTCGCCGTCGCCCAGTTCGCCGCGTCCAACTTCGTCTCCGCGCAGCTCGCCGACATCGCGGCGGCACTGGTGGGCGCCGGTGCGCTGATCGCGCTCCCGGGCGCGCGCAGGCCCGCCGCCGAGCCCGTACGCGCCGCGGTGCTGACCGGCGCACGCAGCGACGACCTGGACAAGGAGGACCCGCGCCGCGAGGTGGTGCGAGCCTATGCCCCGTACGCCCTGATCATCGTGGTGTTCTCCCTCGCCCAGATCCCGCCCGTCAAGGAACTGCTGGCCCGGGCGACGCAGGTGTTCGACTGGCCGTTCCTCGACGTCGCGGGGCCCGACGGCGATCCGGTCGGCGCCAACACGTTCACCCTCCCGCTCCTCGGCACGGGCGGCACGCTCGTCCTGCTCGCGGGCCTGGTCACCGCCGTCGTACTCGGTGTACGGGCCGGCACGGCGGCGCGGGAGTGGGCGGCCACCGTGCACGAGCTGCGGTACGCCATCCTCACCGTGACGTCGGTGCTCGCCCTGGCCTATGTCATGAACCTCTCCGGACAGGCCGCCACCATCGGCCAGTTCGTCGCCGCGGCCGGCGCCGGACTCGCCTTCCTCTCGCCGGTGCTGGGCTGGTTCGGGGTCGCCGTCTCCGGCTCCGACACCTCGGCCAACGCCCTCTTCGGCGCCCTCCAGGTCTCCGCCGCACGGGAGTCCGGTCTCTCTCCGGAACTCCTCGCCGCGGCCAACAGCTCCGGCGGGGTGCTGGGCAAGATGATCTCCCCGCAGAATCTGACGATCGCCTGCGCGGCCGTCGGGCTCGCCGGACGCGAGGGCGATCTGCTGCGCAAGGTCCTGCCCTGGAGCCTCGGCCTGCTGCTGGTGATGTGTCTCGTCGTGATGGCGCAGAGCACGGCGGTGCTGGGCTGGATGCTCCCCTGACCGGAGGGCCGTGGCGCGCCGGGTAGTTTGGGCGGTCCGTAAAGACCCCCAGGAGGACCGGCCGTGGTTGCTGACCTGTCGCAGCTCGTGAAGGCGTACGACGTGCGCGGAGTCGTGCCCGACCAGTGGGACGAGCCGCTGGCCGAACTGTTCGGTGCCGCCTTCGTCCAGGTCACCGACGCCTCGGCGATCGTGATCGGCCACGACATGCGGCCGTCCTCGCCGGGTCTGGCCGCCGCCTTCGCCCGTGGCGCGACGGCACGCGGGGCCGACGTGACCCTCATCGGGCTCTGCTCGACGGACCAGCTCTACTACGCGTCCGGGGCGCTGGACCTGCCCGGGGCGATGTTCACGGCCTCGCACAACCCGGCGCGGTACAACGGCATCAAGCTGTGCCGCGCCGGAGCCGCGCCCGTCGGCCAGGACACCGGCCTGACCGAGATCCGCACCCTGGTCGAGCAGTGGTCGGAACACGGCCTCCCCGCCACGACCGCCGCCACCCCGGGCACGGTCACCGAGCGCGACACCCTCGGCGACTACGCCGCCCACCTGCTGGGCCTCGTCGGCCTGGACGCAATCCGGCCGCTCAAGGTCGTCGTGGACGCGGGCAACGGCATGGGCGGCCACACCGTCCCGACCGTCTTCGCGGGGCTCCCGCTCGACCTCGTACCCATGTACTTCGAGCTCGACGGCACCTTCCCCAACCACGAGGCGAACCCCCTCGACCCGAAGAACATCGTCGACCTCCAGGCCCGCGTCCTCGCCGAGGGCGCCGACCTCGGCCTCGCCTTCGACGGCGACGCCGACCGCTGCTTCGTGGTCGACGAACGCGGAGAGGGCGTGTCGCCGTCCGCGATCACAGCCCTGGTCGCCGCCCGGGAGCTCGCCCGCAACGGCGGCAAGGGCACCGTCATCCACAACCTGATCACCTCCTGGTCGGTCCCGGAGGTCGTCCGCGAGAACGGCGGCACCCCCGTCCGTACCCGTGTCGGCCACTCCTTCATCAAGGCCGAGATGGCCGAGCACGGTGCGATCTTCGGCGGCGAGCACTCCGCGCACTACTACTTCCGCGACTTCTGGAACGCCGATACGGGCATGCTCGCCGCCCTGCACGTCCTGGCCGCGCTCGGCGGCCAGGAGGGACCTCTCTCCGGGCTCCTCGACAGCTACGACCGCTACGCCGGCTCCGGCGAGATCAACTCCACGGTGACCGACCAGGCCGGCAAGCTGGCGGAGATCAGGGCGGAGTACGCGAGCCGCGACGGTGTGCGGTTCGACGAGCTCGACGGGCTCACGGTGACCGGCGAGGACTGGTGGTTCAACCTCCGGCCGTCCAACACGGAGCCGCTGCTGCGCCTGAACGTCGAGGCCCGGGAGAAGAAGACGATGACGGCCGTACGCGACGAGGTCCTGGCTCTCGTACGGGCGTGAGGGGCGGGGCGGCTCCCTGTGGGGCGGGGCGGCTCCCTGCGCCTGTGGGGTTTGCGTGGGTGGGGCGCCGCTGGTGTCCGGGGAGCTTGCGTGGGTGGGCGCTCACTCCTGGTGTCCGTGGGGCTTGCGTGGGTGGGGGGCCGCTGGTGTCCGTGGGGCTTGCGTGGGTGGGGGGCCGCTGGTGCCCACGGGGCTTCTGTGGGTGGGGGCCGCTGGTGTCCGTGGGGCTTCTGTGGGTGGGGGCCGCTGGTGTCCGTGGGGCTTCTGTGGGTGGGGCGCTCGCTCCTGGTATCTGTCCCGCTCTCGTACCCACGACGGCGCGCGTGTCCGTCGCGCGCCTGTGCGTGGGGCGGCTCCTCGTGTCCGTCCGGGGCCCGTGCGCGGCGTGAGCTGCGCGCCCGTCCGGCCCTTGTACGAGTGGCGGCCCCGGCGCCTGTCCCGCCGCTGCCCGTTTCCGTCCGTGCGCGCCGCCGCGCCGTGCCGACGCATGCCCCGTCGCTCATGGCCTGCCGGGCCGCGACGCCGTCGGCCCGGCGGTAGGCTGACCACGCTCCAAGCTCCGCGGACCCCACACCGGGCCCGGACCAGATCCGCACCGCTCGCCCGAAGGGACCCACCCCATGCCGCTCGAAGCCGGCCTCCTGGAGATCCTCGCCTGCCCGGCCTGCCACGCCGGGCTCGACGACAGGTCGGCGGCCGAAAGCCCCGAGCTGATCTGCACCGGCGCGGACTGCGGTCTCGCCTACCCGGTACGGGACGGCATCCCGGTCCTGCTGGTCGACGAGGCCCGCCGCCCCGCATAACCCGCACCCTGATCAGCACGGTGATCGGAGGCCCAAAGCCATGCTCGACGAGTCGTTGCTCGACGCACCGGAAGCCCTGGCCAGAGCCGACAGGCGAGATCTGCTCCGCGGAGCCGCCGAGGCCGGGGCCCGTGTGCGGACCGCCGCCCGGCACGCAGCCGAGGCGGGGATCGGCGCCCTGGCCCCCGAGGGCAGGCCACGCGCCGTCCTCGTCGCGGGGCCCGGCACCGCCGCCTCCGGCGTCGCGGACCTGATCGGCGCCCTCGCGGGCGCCGCCGCACCCGTCACCTCCATCCGGCCAACCGGGGTAGCGCCGGCGGGCGGAGCACTGCGCTGGACGCTGCCGGGCTGGGCCGGATCCGTGGACCTGCTGCTCATCGCCACGGCGGACGGCTCGGAACCCGGCCTGGCGCTCCTCGCCGAGCAGGCGTACCGCCGTGGCTGCACGGTCGTCGCCGTCGCCCCCGTCCGCTCCCCGCTGCGCGAGGCGGTCGACGGGGTCCACGGGATCGTCGTACCCATGGCAGCGGCCCCGCACGGGGAGTACGACGCCGAGACCTCGGCCGCCGGCCCCGGCACGCTCTGGGCGCTGCTCACCCCGCTCCTCGCGCTGCTGGACCGGGTGGGCCTGATCGACGCGCCCCCGGAGGCGCTTCAGAAGGCCGCCGATCGCCTCGACCGCACCGCGGAGCGCTGCGGACCGGCCATCGCCACGTACAGCAATCCCGCCAAGACCCTCGCGGCGGAACTCGCCGACAGCCTGCCGCTCGTCTGGACGGAGGGCGATGCCGCCGGACCCGTCGGGCGCCGCTTCGCCGCGGTGCTGGCCGAGCTCGCCGGGCGGCCGGCCCTCGTGGCCGAGCTGCCGGAGGCGCTGCCCTCCCACGGAGGGCTGCTCGCCGGAGCGTTCGCGGCGGGGGCCGACCCCGACGACTTCTTCCGGGACCGGGTGGACGAACCCGAGGCCATGCGGGCCCGCGTCGTGCTCCTCCGTGACCGGCCCACCGGCGGCCTCACCGCCGCACCGGCCGCCCGTGAGCTCGCTCTGAGCCACGACACGGCGATCAGTGAGCTCGAACCCGAGGAGGGCACCGCGCTCGAAACCCTCGCCGAGCTGCTCGCCGTCACCGACTTCGCCGCCGTCTACGCCTCACTGGCCTCCGACAACCGGGCCTGACGGCCCGCCCCCCTTCCCCGGCGCCACCGCCCCCGCGTATCCGCGTATCCACGTATCCACGAGGACGAATCTCCATGGACCGACTGTCCAACACCGTGCGCCCCTACGCCTGGGGGTCCACCACGGCCATACCCGAGCTGCTCGGCACGGCCCCGACCGGCGAACCGCAGGCCGAGATGTGGATGGGCGCCCACCCGGGAGCGCCCTCCCGCATCACGCGCCCCGGAGACACGGACCCGGGCTCTGGTTCCGGAAGTGACCACTCCGGTCCGGATCACCCCGGCTCGGGCGCCGGTTCGGGCGGGCGGTCGCTCGCGGACGTCATCGCGGCCGATCCGGAACGCGAACTGGGCCCCGCGGCCGTCGCCGCCTTCGGCCCCCGCCTCCCCTTCCTGCTCAAGCTGCTCGCGGCAGGCGCTCCGCTCTCCCTCCAGGTCCACCCCGACCTCGGGCAGGCTCAGCAGGGATACGCGGACGAGGAGCGCCGGGGCATCCCCGTCGACGCCCCGCACCGCACGTACAAGGACGCCAACCACAAGCCCGAACTCATCTGCGCCCTCACCCCCTTCGAGGGACTGTGCGGTTTCCGCAGGCCCGCCGAGGCCGCCGATCTGCTGGCCGCCCTGGGCGTCGACTCCCTCAAGCCCTATGTGGACCTGCTCCGCGCCCGGCCGGAGGACGCGGCCCTGCGCGAGGTCCTGACCGCGATCCTCGGCGCGGACCCGGACGAGATGTCCCGTACGGTCGCCGAGGCGGCCGAGGCCGCGGACCGGCTCGGCGGCGACCACGCCCCGTACGCCCAGATCGCACACCACTACCCGGGCGACCCGGGCGTCATCGCGGCCATGCTGCTGAACCACGTACAACTCCAGCCGGGCGAGGCCATGTTCCTCGGCGCGGGCGTGCCCCACGCCTACCTCGGCGGTCTGGGCGTCGAGATCATGGCCAACTCCGACAACGTGCTGCGGTGCGGCCTGACCCCCAAGCACATCGACGTACCCGAACTGCTGCGCATCGTGCGCTTCGAGGCCACCGAGCCAGGCATCCTGCGCCCCGAGGCCGCGCCTTCCGGCGAGGAGCTGTACGAGACGCCGGTCGACGAGTTCCGGCTCTCCCGCTACGTCCTGCCGGACGGCGGCGCCCCCGTCGGCCTCACCGCGGCCACCCCGCAGATCCTGCTCTGCACGGCGGGCGCCCCGCACGTCGGCGAGATCACGCTCGGCCCGGGCGAATCGGTGTTCGTACCGGCGGACGAAACGGTCGAAGTGGCAGGTAGCGGAACTCTCTTCAGGGCGACCGTGGTGGTCTGACGTACCGTCCGCGTCAGCGGCTGCAACAATGTCCGGCCGTAGCGCGGCGGCAGAGCCGCGGCACCGAGGAAGGGACACCACGCACCCATGAGCGCGTCAGGCGGAACCAAGGCGATCGTGGCGGCACTCGCCGCCAACCTCGCGATCGCAGTGGCCAAATTCGTGGCGTTCCTCTTCAGTGGATCGTCATCGATGCTGGCTGAGAGCGTTCACTCACTGGCGGACTCGGGCAACCAGGGACTCCTGCTGCTCGGCGGCAAGAAGGCCCAGCGGGAGGCCACCCCGCAGCACCCCTTCGGCTACGGGCGCGAGCGCTACATCTACGCCTTCCTCGTCTCCATCGTGCTGTTCTCGGTCGGTGGCATGTTCGCGATCTACGAGGGCTACGAGAAGATCAAGCACCCGCACGAGATCGAGGCCTGGTACTGGCCGGTCGGTGTGCTGGTCTTCGCGATCATCGCCGAGAGCTTCTCCTTCCGGACGGCTATCTCCGAGTCCAACCAGACCCGCGGCAAGCTGTCCTGGACGCAGTTCGTCCGTCGTGCCAAGGCCCCCGAACTCCCTGTCGTCCTCCTCGAGGACCTCGGCGCGCTCGTCGGCCTGATCCTGGCCCTTGGGGGTGTCGGTCTGGCCCTTGGCACCGGCAACGGTGTGTGGGACGGCATCGGCACCCTCTGCATCGGCGTGCTGCTGATCGCCATCGCGATCGTCCTCGCCGCCGAGACCAAGTCGCTGCTGCTCGGTGAGTCGGCCGGCGTGGAGGACGTCGAAAAGATCCAGGCGTCGGTGGTCGACGGCGACACCGTCACCCGTGTCATCCACATGCGTACCCTCCACCTCGGTCCGGAAGAGCTGCTGGTGGCGGCCAAGATCGCGGTGCGCGCCGAGGAGTCGGCGGCCGAGGTCGCGGAGGCGATCAACGCCGCGGAGACCCGGATCCGCGAGGCGGTCCCGATCGCCCGGGTCATCTACCTGGAGCCCGACATCTACGACGAGGCCGCAGCCGCGGCGGGCACCAACCCGGGCAAGGAAGGCGCCGGCCCGGAGTCTCCCGACGCACCGGCGGGATCCGGTCACTGACCCGCTGAGGACCAGCCCCGAACGGCCCCGTGACCCACACCGTCTGCCTGGCGGGCTGGGGCTCACTGGGCCGTTCGGTGTAGATTCGGGGCAGTACCAGACGTCGCTGCTGATGGCGGTCGATCGGTTCGCGGAAGCGGACCGGCCGAGGGAGAGAGGGCCTCCGACGGACTGCACTGCGGATCACCGGGCATTCGTATGCCCGTTCGCGCCGCAGAGCCAGCCAGCCCACCCTCGACCCATCACGAGGAGCAGCCCGTTATGACGACGGCCGCCAATCGCCAGGACTTCAAGGTCGCCGACCTCTCCCTCGCCGCCTTCGGCCGCAAGGAGATCACCCTCGCCGAGCACGAGATGCCCGGCCTGATGTCGATCCGCAAGGAGTACGCCGCCGCGCAGCCGCTGGCCGGCGCACGGATCACCGGCTCCCTGCACATGACCGTGCAGACCGCGGTGCTCATCGAGACACTCGTCGCCCTGGGCGCCGAGGTCCGCTGGGCCTCCTGCAACATCTTCTCCACCCAGGACCACGCCGCCGCCGCCATCGCGGTCGGCCCGAACGGCACCCCGGACGCCCCCGCCGGCGTCCCGGTCTTCGCCTGGAAGGGCGAAAGCCTGGAGGAGTACTGGTGGTGCACGGAGCAGGCGCTGACCTGGCCGAACACCCCCACCGGCGGCCCGAACATGATCCTCGACGACGGTGGCGACGCCACCCTCCTCGTCCACAAGGGCGTCGAGTTCGAGAAGGCCGGGGCGGCCCCGGACCCGTCGACCGCGGACAGCGAGGAATTCGCCCACATCCTCACCCTGCTGAACCGCACCCTCGGCGAGTCCCCGCAGAAGTGGACCCAGCTGGCGTCCGAGATCCGCGGCGTGACCGAGGAGACCACGACCGGCGTCCACCGGCTGTACGAGATGCACCGTGAGGGCACCCTCCTGTTCCCGGCGATCAACGTCAACGACGCGGTCACCAAGTCGAAGTTCGACAACAAGTACGGCTGCCGCCACTCGCTGATCGACGGCATCAACCGCGCCACCGACGTCCTGATCGGCGGCAAGACCGCCGTCGTCTGCGGCTACGGCGACGTGGGCAAGGGCTGCGCGGAGTCCCTCCGCGGCCAGGGCGCCCGGGTGATCATCACGGAGATCGACCCGATCTGCGCCCTGCAGGCCGCGATGGACGGCTACCAGGTCGCGACGCTCGACGACGTGGTGGAGACCGCGGACATCTTCGTCACGACGACGGGCAACAAGGACATCATCATGGCCGGTGACATGGCCCGGATGAAGCACCAGGCCATCGTCGGGAACATCGGCCACTTCGACAACGAGATCGACATGGCCGGCCTGGCGAAGATCGACGGCATCGTCAAGGACGAGGTCAAGCCGCAGGTCCACACCTGGACGTTCCCGGACGGCAAGGTCCTGATCGTCCTCTCCGAGGGCCGTCTGCTGAACCTCGGCAACGCCACCGGTCACCCCTCGTTCGTCATGTCCAACTCGTTCGCGGACCAGACCCTGGCCCAGATCGAGCTGTTCACGAAGCCCGAGGAGTACCCGACCGACGTCTACGTGCTGCCGAAGCACCTGGACGAGAAGGTCGCCCGTCTCCACCTCGACGCGCTGGGCGTGAAGCTGACGACCCTCCGCCCCGAGCAGGCCGACTACATCGGTGTCCCGGTCGAGGGCCCGTACAAGTCCGAGCTCTACCGCTACTGATCCGGCCGTCGGCCGACGGCCGGCGCAGTTCTCAGCAGCAGGTCCGAGCGCAGGCCCCCGCACCCCCGTGCCGGGGGCCTGCCCCGTACCGCACCCGCACGACCCGAGGAACCCGAAGGACCCCATGCCCCGCGGCCGTTATTCGCTCCACGATCTCCACGACCACACCCCCCTCGGCGAAGAACACTTCCACTGCGCGCCCGGCCCCTCGGGCTGGCGCTATGTCTCCCAGACCACGGACCCCTCGGGCGCCCACCTGGGATCCGTCGATCTGGCCCTGGACGAGCTCGGCCGCCCCATCCGCCTCGAACTGCACGCCGCGAGCTGGCAGATCCGCGGCGCCGCCCTCGACGGGGTCACCTGGGTACGGACCGATCCGACCGGCACCCATGCCACCGAAGGCAATGTCCGTGCCCACGCCTTCTCCGGCACATCCCCCGCTTTCCTCATTGCCGTATCCCGGCTCCTGCGCCTCACCCCCGATTCCCCCGCGACCCGCGTCCGTCTGGTCACCTTCACGGACCCGGTCCTCGCCCCCCGCACCGTCGACCAGTCCTGGTCCCTGCTGAACAGTGAAGCGCACGCCACTGACAACGGGCCCCTGACGGTGGACGAATACCAGGTCAACGCGCTGGACACGGGAGATCAGCACACCGTCCACATCGCCGGCGACGTGGTGCTGGCGGCCCCGGGCATCGAGCTCGAACACCTCGAATCCCCGCCTTCGGACATGTCCCGCGCCGAGGGCTAGGTACGCCGAGAACCAGGAACGCGGTGGACCAGGACGCGGATGCCCAGGAACAAGGCCTGCGTGGGGTCCTGCCGAGAGTTCCGGGCGCGGAACGACGATTCGGGCGGGGGAGTGTTCGGGCGGGCGGGGCTTCGGATGGGCGGGTGCTTCGGACGGGCGGGGGCTTCAGGCGGGTGGGGCTTCAGACACGAGGCGCTTCAGGCGGGTGGGGCTTCAGGCGCGAGGCGCGAGGCGCTTCAGGCGGGTGGGGCTTCAGGCGCGGGTGGGACTTCAGGCGGGTGGGGCGAAGCCGGTCGTGGACGGCTGCCCCTCGGCCGTCTCCCCAGCCGGGGACTCCGGCAGAACCGGTGACGGCCGGCGCCCGTGGATGAGGTCGGGCACGCCGTTCAACGGCGCCTGCACCGGGTAGGGCGCCTGCACCGGAAAGGGCCCCGGCACCTGAAGCGGCGCCTGCACCCGGAGGGGCGGGGGCAGCTGAGCGCCGCGGCCCGCAGCCGCGGAGACCCGCCGCACATCCCGTGTCTGCCGCTCGTTCACCACAGCCGCCAGATACGCGGCCGACGGCACGCCCTGCGGTACCGGAACACCCGTATGCGAGGCCAGATCCGCGGACAGCTGTTCGGCCATCGACCAGCGCACCGCGGCATCGAGCTGGTTCATCCGCGTCAGGTACTGCCGCACCGCCAGCCAGAGCCCGTCCGGCACACCCGACAGGTCCAGCTGAGCGAAACGGCCCATGAGCCAGGGCGGCGGCGGGGGCACGGCGAGTGTCCGTCCGGCGCGCACCCGCTCACGTACGACGAGCGTTCCCGCGAAGACATCACCGAGCCGACGCCCCCGGGCGGACACCAGCGAGGAGACGCAGGCCACGACGCCGAACGTCCCGAGAATCTCGACCACGCCCATCGACCCCCGCACCAACGCGTGCCGGAAACGGATCGGCCCGCCGTCGTCCCGCACCACCCGCAGACCACAGGCGAGCTTTCCCAGTGAACGGCCGTGGGTGAGGGTCTCGACCGCGATCGGCCCGCCCACCAGCACCAGAAGGAAAGCCGCGACGGCGATCGCGGCGGACGCGGCCTCGTCGAGCGTCACCGTCGCGACGGCCAGACCTATGGACAGCACAACGAAGACAGTCAGAACCACCACGAGATCGATGGCTATCGCCAACGCCCGGCTGGGCAGCCTCGCAGGCTGCAGTCCCAGTACGACCGCGTCTCCGGTCACGAGCTCATTCATCGCCACCCACCCCTCGCCGCCCTTCCCTGCCCCTCGGGCCCACAGTCTGCCAAGCTGGCCCGCAGCGCGCCGCCGCAGTACGGACCCGTACGCACCCATGCCTGGAGCAGCAGCCGACCATGGATCTCGACGTCTTCGTGACCACCCACCGCATCGAGTGGGACCGCCTGGACCATCTTCTGCACCAAGGGCGCAGCCTGACAGGTGCGGAGGTGGACGAACTCGTCGTCCTGTACCAGCGGACCGCCACTCACCTGTCCCTGATCCAGTCCAGCGCACCCGACCCTCTGCTGACCGCCCGCCTCACCCAGCTCGTGGCCCGAGCGCGCTCCACCGTGACCGGGACCCGTCGTGCTTCGTGGCGCGATGCCGCACGGTTCCTGACCGCCGGCTTCCCCGCGGCCGTCTACCGCTCGCGGCACTGGTGGATACCCACGGCAGTGCTCTCCGTACTCATGGCGGCCGTCATCGGCTGGTGGATCGGCGCCCACCCCGATGTCCAGGCGGCGATCGCCGCCCCGGAGGACCTGAGGGCCCTCACCCGCCCCGGTGGGGAGTACGAGACGTACTACTCCAGCCACCCGGCCGCTTCGTTCGCCGCGCAGGTGTGGACGAACAATGCCCAGGCTGCGGCCATGTGCCTGGTCCTGGGGGCGTTCCTCTGCGTTCCGGTCATCTGGATCCTCTTCGTCAACGTGCTGAACCTCGGCGTGGGCATCGGCCTGATGTCCTCCGCCGGCCGGCTGGACACCTTCCTCGGGCTGGTACTGCCGCACGGCCTGCTCGAACTCACTGCCGTATTCGTCGCGGCGGGTACCGGACTCCGCCTCGGCTGGACAGTCATCGACCCGGGCCCCCGGACCCGACGCTCGGCTCTGGCCCAGCAAGGACGCGCCGCGCTGGGCATGGCCATCGGCCTTGCCCTGGTGCTGTTCGTGTCCGGAGTCATCGAAGGCTTCGTCACCCCGTCCGGTCTCCCCACCTGGGCCCGGATCGCCATCGGCATCGCGGCTGAGCTGGCCTTTCTGGCCTACGTCTACATCCTCGGAGGCCGGGCGGCCCGGGCCGGGAACACAGGGGATGTCGAAACCGCGGAGCGAAGCGCGGAGCTCCCCTCCGCAGCCTGAGGGGCGATGTGCGTGCGGGGGCGCTGACCTGCTAGTCTCCTCATCGCCCACAAAAACCGTTGACACGGTTCGCGTGGGGAGGTAGATTTTAACGGTTGCAGCGAGCTGGACAAGCTCGGAAGCGACGGTTAAAGTTCACATCGCTTGTGCAGGGGACAAGGTTCCCGCAGAGCCGATCGATTCTTCTCTTTCGAGCAAACAAGCCGATTCGCTTCGGCCGAAATGCTTCTGATAAAGTCGAGTCAGCCGAAAGGCAAAGGCCACTCCACAGGCCGTCGGAATCAAATTCGGACCGGAAACGGAACGAAAAAGAGTCTGGTAAAGTTGGAATCGCCGGAAAGGGAAACGCGAAAGCGAAGAACTGGAAAGCGAAACAAGCAGTAACCCGCTTCGACCGGGAATCGGACACGAAAGAGTCTGATAGAG
>NZ_JBSFDD010000026.1:0-129656 GCF_053593715.1 Streptomyces sp. NPDC002125
TACGAAGGGTGGCCGCACCAGCCGATCACCGAGGCCTCGCCCGTACTCGACTGCCCGCCGGACGCCGACGAGACGTTCGGCCACACAGGGCCGGAGCCGACCGGCCGAGCGACGGCTCGGGCACCGGGCGCCGACGGCCCGCCGTCACCAGCGAGACGAGGGAGATCGCCACCGCCCCGAGAACGGCGGTCACAGCGAAGGTCGTGAATCCCAGGCCCGCATTCCCGCCGGCCAGGACCGCGCCGCCGAGGGTCGGGCCGACCACGGCGCCGGTGCGGCCGACACCCGTGACCCAGCCGAGACCGGTGGCACGCTCGCGGGGGGCGTAGACGCGGGCGGTGGCGGCGTAGACCATGACCTGCGCGCTGAACAGCCAGACACCCGTGACGAAGACGACCACGTACGCGACACCCAGCGGAAGCTCGTTGCGCAGCAGGAACGTACCGGCGGCGGTCAGCAGGAACCAGATCGCCGAGATCTTCACCGGGCCGAAGCGGTCCGCCGTACGGCCCGCGACCAGCATGCCGACGATGCCGCCCGCGTTGATCACCATCAGGAAGGTGACGGACGAGGAGAGCGAGTAGCCGGAGGCACGCATGAGTTCGGGCAGCCACGTCGAGACGCCGTAGACCAGGAGCAGACCGGCGAAGGACGCGACCCAGAGCAGCGGGGTGGCCAGGCGGGTGCCCGGCGCGAAGAGCGCGCCGATCGCCGCCATGCGGCCCTTGGCCCCGGCCGGGGGCGCCTCTTGGACACCGGGGCGGTCGAGGCCGTACCGGTCGGCGACGGCATATGCCTCCTCCGTGCGCCCTCGCGCGAAGAGCACACCGGGAGACTCAGGCAGCCACTTGACCACCAGTGGTACGGCGATGACGGCGGGCAGCACGCCCGCCCAGAAGACCCAGCGCCAGCCGTGCTCGGGGGCGACCGCGAGACCGATGCCGGTGGCCGCCATGCCTCCCGCGTGGTACGAGGTCATCATGAGCCCGGTGGCGAGCGCGGCCCGGCGGGGCGGGGCGAACTCGGCGACGATCGCCAGCCCGATCGGCATCAGACCTCCGAGGCCCAGACCGGAGACGAAGCGTCCGGCACCGAAGACGGCCGCCCCGGGGGCCAGCGCGCACAGCGCGGAGCCCAGCGAGAACAGCACGACGCTGCCGGTGACCAGAGGCTTGCGGCCGAGCCAGTCGGTGAGCGTACCCGCGGCAAGGGCGCCGATCAGCATGCCGAAGGTGGTCCAGCTGCCGATGGTGCCGGCGAGGCCCGGGGTGAAGCCGAGGCCCTCGTCGGCGAGAAGGTGCGGCATGGTCGCGCCGTAGATGTTGACGTCCATGCCGTCGAAGAAGACGGCCATCCAGCACAGGGCGATGACCAGGGCGACGTTGCGGAACGAGCGATCGCGCGGGGGTGGGGACGGAGTCACGGAGCACTCCCTTTCTGCCACTGCGGTGTGGCGTGCGGGTGGCCCTTCGCTCACGATGTTCGCGTGGCGAAATTTCATTCACCGGAGGGGCGATGTGAGTGTTCCGGCAGGGTCCCGCACTGTCAATGGTGGTGACTCACCTCGGCGGCATCGCCCCCGGCCGCTCCGCGGTGACGAGGCCGCCCGGACCTCAGGGCGCTCACTCGTCGAGCCGTAGGCTCGCACGCACGCCACTGTCCGGACTGCCGACCTGTTCGAACGTGACGAGGAGACCGCCGGTGAACGCCGAAGGAGCGCATACCGCGATCCAGCTTCCCGAAGGGTCCTGGTGGGACTGGGACGTCGTCGACTGGACGGGCGGTCAGCTCAGGCTGGCCGCGGGCCACGACTTGACCTACCAGCGGTTCGCCCCCTGGGTGTCACCCCCGGGCGAGTAGGCACACGGGCTGCGCGGCCCGGTGCGCCGACCTCGGGTCTACTTGGTCCTCCTCGTGTTCCACACGGGCAGTTGCTCGAAGACGGCGACGGCGTCCTCACGCCAGTGCCGCCGCCAGGAGGCCGCCTCGGCGGCGGCGGCTTCCGCGTATCGGTCGATGGCCGACTGCAGGCGTTCGTGCACGTCGTGGCGGTAGGCGATGTCGCGGATCCGGTCGATCGCCTGCGGTGTGCACTCCGGACTGCCGAGACCGGCCCTGATGGTGTCGTGCTCCTCCGCGTCCGTGGCGGCGAGCAGATCACGGACCAGGTAGGTGAGGCGTCCGGCCCTCAGGTCGGCACCCAGGGGTTTGCCGGTGACGTCCGGGTCGCCGAAGAGGTCGAGGTAGTCGTCACGCATCTGGCCACTGACGCCGGCCAGCGCGGCGTACCGGTGCAGGCTCTCCTCGTGCTCGGCCAGGTCCTCTCCCGCGGCCAGCAGGCCGAGGCGCAGGGGGGCGAGGATGGAGTAGCGGGACGTCTTGTACTCGCACACGGTCTCCAGCAGGCCGTCGTCCTCAGAGGAGACGACGTCGCGTTCGAGGTCGAGGATCTGGCCGATGACGGTATCCGTCGTCACGCCGAGCTGGACGTCGAGCAGGGCCTGTTTGCGATCGGCGGGGAGGTCCGCGTGGAACAGCACGCGCAGGGCCAGGAATCCGGCGAGATCCCCCACCATCATGGCCAGACCCAGCGCGGCCTGCGGGTTCTCGGGGAGATCCGCGCGGCACGCGTACAGCGTCGAGGGTCCCCCGCGGCGCAGAGGCGAGTCGTCGATGATGTCGTCGAGGATGAGCGCGTGGCTGTGGAGCAGCTCAAGGCTCAGCGCGGCTTCCAGCAGCCCTGGCACCTCCTCCTCCGTGACGAGGCGTGCCGCCTCGTGGAGCAGGGCGACCCGCACCCGTTTCCCGCCTCGCAGCGACAACTCCGCCAGCAGCTCCAGGCACCGGGGCGTGAAGCGTCCCAGCCTCGCGCCGTTGAGGTCACCGCCGAGCCCGGCGAAGTACTTCTCGAACGACGAGTCGAAGCGCTGCTGGTGACCTGCGGCACGCTCCAGGACCACCGTCAGTGCACTGCTGTTCATCCGCGTTCGGACCCGCCTTCCTCATAAATATGTCGCTGGACAGCCTGCCACTCCCCTGGACCACGCCACGACATCCCCCTCGGCCGGCGAGGGGCGCTGAGGTCGTACGGTGCGGGCGACGCGCGGGGCCGCCGGGTGCGGAGTCGGCTGGGTCGCGGCCGGCGGCTTCCTCCCATGAGCAGGGCCCGGACGATCGGAGCAGGTGATCTCTTCCTGATGTGCCTCGGTACCTTCAGGAGTGGTGGCGCGGGGTGATGGTGGGTGACGGGTACGGGGCTGGGATGTGCTTGGTGGCTCTGGGGCGTTTGTTGAGAAGGATGAGGCCGGCGATGGTGACGAGTCCGCCGAGAATCGCAAGGGGCCGCGGTTGCTCGCCGAGCCAGAGGTAGGAAGCGGCGAGTGTGACCGGCGGGACGAGGTAGAGCGCGGCGGTGGCGGCGGTGACGCTGAGCCGGGCGACGGCGTAGCCCCAGACGACGAACCCGGCGGCCGAGGGCAGCAGGCCGAGGAAGACGACCGCCGCGGTCGCACCGGCCGGGGCGTCGAGCGCGGCCCGGATGGCGCCGGGGGCGAAAGGAACGAGAAAGGCGGTTCCGGCCCACATCGCGTAGGAAGCGACTTCGAGCCCGGTATAACGGCGCAGCAAGGGCTTGATCGTCAGGTTGTAGACGGCCTGGCTGCACGCGGCCGCGAGGACGGCCCACGCCGCCGCCGTGTATCCGCTTTCCTTGCCGGACACGGCGACAAGGGCCGCGCCCGCGAGGGCGACGAGTGACCCGCCGGTCTTGGCCGGGGTGAACCGTTCGCCCAGGAAGCAGGCCGCCAGCACGGCGCTCATCGCGGGGACGGTGGCCACGATGAGGCTGGCGGTGCCCGCAGGCACATGGATCTCCCCCCAGTTCAGCAGCAGCTGGTAGGCGCTCATCCCGGCACCGCCTGCGAGGGCGATGCGCCATAGGTCGGTGCGCGCGGGGCGGCGCACTCCCAGCGACGGGGCGACGGCCGCGAGGCCGAGGGAGGCGACGGCAAGGCGGAGGAAGGACAACTGGGCCGGCCCGTAGCCGTCCAGTGCCACCCGGATCGCGGGGAAGGCGGTGGCCCACAGCAGCACGGTGGCGGCGAGGGCGAGCAGGGTCTTGTTGAGCTTCACCCTGTCGACTCTGCCGAGTAATATGCATTAGGTCTAGTTATCTTTTTCTTGTTGATCAGTTAGGGGACCTTTCTTGTTGGATGTCCGTCGACTCCGTGTGCTGGCCGAGTTCGCCTCGCACGGCACGGTTGCGGCCACAGCGCGGGCTCTGCATCTCACCGGGCCGGCCGTGTCCCAGCAACTGGCTGTGCTGGAAAAGGAAGCGGGGGTGCAACTCCTGGAGAAGCGGGGCCGGACCCTTCACCTGACCGGCGCGGGGCAACGTCTCGTGGATCACGCACGAGTCCTCCTCGGTAACCTCGCCGCGGCCGAGTCGGATCTGACGGCACTGCGCCAGGGCGAACGCGGAACGGTCCGCGTCGCGGCGTTCGCCTCCGCCGCCCGCACGATCATCCCCGGTCTCTGGCCGGAGCCCGGCACAGCACCGGCCCCGGAAGAGCCGGCCGTGTTCCTGGTCGAACACGAACCCCCGGCAGCGGAGGCCGCCCTCGGCCGCCGTGAGGTGGACATCGCGGTCACCCACTCCTACAGCCTGCTTCCCCGTCCCGCTCCCCCGGGCTGTGAACACACGGCCCTGTTCGACGAACCCGTGCATCTCGTCCTGCACCCCGCCGACGCCGCCGCCTACCGCCTTGCCCCCGGTTCGCAGGCAGACCTGCGCCGGTTCGCCGACGCTCCGTGGCTGCTTCCCGGCCCCGAGACCGCCTGCCACGAAATGACACAACGTGCGTGCGGCGCTGCCGGCTTCGTCCCGCGAGCCGCGGCGATGGCGGGCGACTTCGCGGTTCTGACCGCCCTGGTTGCACGCCGCGCAGGAGTCGCCCTCATTCCCCGCATGGCGTTGCCGGCCTCCAAGCCGAACCTGAGCATCCACACGCTGCGTGTCCCGGTCCACCGCAGCGTCCATGCCCTCCACCGCTCGGGGACGGGCCGGCGACCCGGCATCCGGCACGTCCTCGACCGCCTCACCACAGCCCTGGACGACTGAAGGCGGCCCCCTCGCTCAGCGGATGCCAATCCGGCCACCTGGACCATCTGGGCCGGCCTCGACCAGGACCGGCCTGCCTGCGCCGTCGCTGCGTCTGGCGCTGGCGCCTCAAGATCATCACATTGCCGGGCGTGTGTCTGTGGCCGTCGCGGGGTCATCCAACCGCAGTGGCGTATCGACCTGGCATCCGTCCGGCTCCGCGATACCGATGAGCCGGTCGAGTCGATCTCCGACGCGGTCGGATACGGTTCTCCGCACGCTTTCAGCCGTGCCTTCCGACGTGCCCGAGGCACGGCCCCGGGCGAATATCGTTCCCGCCTTCACGGGTGATCCGGCCTCGACCGGGACACCGATGGGCTCGCATGTCGAGGTGTCGCGCATTCGCCAGGCGCCGTAAGCTCCGCCCTTGCCGGTCAGTGCGAGCATCGGCGTCCAGGCCGGCAAGTCGAGGGCAATCTGCACGATCGCCGGCCGGATCCGGTTCCGGGCGGTGCGGTGCGGTGCGGGGGCAGGTTGCGCAGGCCGGTGGCCCGGGCGGCCCGGACGCGGTCCTCGCCGCGGGCCCGGTGACGGAGCTCCAGCTCGGCGATCGCCCGGCCCAAGGTGTTGGTGGCGAAGCACGTCAGCCGCATGCCGTCCGCATCCGTGAGCCGCAACTGGGCCCAGGGGTGCGGTCGTTCCTTCCTGACGATCAGCCGCACGCCCTTGGGCCAGCCGCCCAGGACACGACCGCCAGGACTGGGGCGGTGGCCGGGCGGGGTCTCGCAGGCAGGGGTGGGCTGCTGGTCGAGACGGTCCGCAAGGCCGGCTTGGGCACCGCGATATCAGCGGCGCTGGTGCCGTGGCGGAAGTCCCGGGCGGTGCACGCACTGAGAAGCGCCTCCGGCCGGTGCAAGGACAAGGACCTCGACAATCCTCGTTCTTGCTGGTCAGAGGCGTTTTGCGCTTACTTGACGACCCGTCGGACAGCCCGCTCCAGGAAGGTGCGAGGCTCACAGCGATCACTGACACGGCAACCCGGATTCTCGGGCCGGCCGCTCCCCCGGCCGGATGTGTGCGGCCCCAGCATGCACACCTGTCATGTTTCGGACAACGTCCGGGTCGAGTCCGTGCCCGAGCCGTCCCGCGGGGCGGGCCCGCCCGGCCGGGGCGGCGGCCCGGGTGCTCGGCGGAGGCGACGGGCGCTCTTCCGCGCGGCCACGATGGCAGACCCGTGGCCTGCGGAAACGAGGGATGCGGGGGCGCGCATGGGGCGCGACCGTGGGGTTTCCGGAATGCGGCCGCCGTCCGCGCGGCGCCGACGACACCGGGCGGCAATACTGCCGAAACGATCGAGGAAAGCGCCACGGTGGCAAGATTGCAACGGCCATTGATCGATGAAACCTTTGGCCCCGTTGACGCCCTGTGGGGAGTGTTTTAGCGTTGCGCCTCGTGCGACCAGCCGGTGGCTGAAATACGGGTCTTATCGCGTCCTTGAGGAGCGGTGAGCATGTCTGCAAAAGAACAGATATCTGCGCTGTCGGCCCAGGAATTCCCCACGCTCGTCCATGTGCTCCGGCACCGGGCGGAAAAGCAGCCGGACGACACCGCCTACGTGTTCCTCCTCGACGGCGAGAATGACGAACTGCGCATCGGGTACGGCGATCTCCTGCGCGCCGCCGCACGGGTGGCCGGCACGCTGGTCGCCCGGCACCGGCCGGGCGAACGGGCACTGCTCCTGTTCCCGCCGGGACCGGACTACGTCGTCGCGTTCTACGGCTGTCTGCTCGCCGGTATCGTCGCC
Source organism: Streptomyces sp. NPDC002125 (assembly GCF_053593715.1). Classification (NCBI taxonomy): domain Bacteria; kingdom Bacillati; phylum Actinomycetota; class Actinomycetes; order Kitasatosporales; family Streptomycetaceae; genus Streptomyces; species Streptomyces sp. NPDC002125. The sequence goes on from NZ_JBSFDD010000026.1 coordinate 6,903, forward strand.
GTGCCCGCCTATCCGCCCCAGGACGCCCGCGGCCTCGGGCGGCTGGACGCCATCGTGGCCGACGCGGGCGCGAGCATCGCGCTGACCACGAGGGACCTGCTGCCGGTTGGCCGTACCGCCCTGCGGGCACCGCTGGCCTGGATCGCCACGGACGCCCCGCCGGAGGAGGCCGCCGAAGCGTCCGCCGCGGCGGACCCCGCCGGACCCGAGCCCGGACAGGTCGCCTTCCTCCAGTACACGTCGGGCTCCACCCGGCTGCCGCGCGGGGTGGTGCTCACCCACGCGAACCTCACGCACAACGCGGAAGCCATTTACCGGGCATTCGCCGGAACGCCGCGCGACGTCATGGTGAGCTGGCTCCCTCCCTATCACGACATGGGACTCATCGGTGCCATTCTCGCCCCGCTCCACGGCGGATTCCCCGCCGTCCTGATGGCGCCGTTGCATTTCCTTCAGAATCCTTACCGATGGCTCCGGGCGATATCCGTGCACCGCGGCACCATCAGTCCGGCCCCGAATTTCGGGTACGAATTGTGTATCCGCAAGATCGACGACGAGCGGCTGGCGTCGCTCGACCTGTCCTCCTGGCGCGCGGCGGTGAACGGCGCCGAGCCGGTGCGGGTGGAGACGGTCGAGCGGTTCGCGCGGCGCTTCGCCCCGGCCGGCTTCGACCCCGCCGCCTGCCGCCCCAGTTACGGCCTCGCGGAGGCGACTCTGCTGGTGACGGGTGACCCGCTGGGCGAGGAGGTCCGGCGCTTCCCGGTGGAGGGTGTGGAGCGGATCGCCTGCGGGACGGCGAGGGGCGGCCAGTCGGTCGTCGTCGTGGACACCGCCACTCTCGCCCCCGCCGCACCGGGCCGGGTCGGCGAGATCTGGGTGGCGGGTCCCAGCGTCGCCACCGGCTACTGGGGCCGCCCCACCGAGAACGAGGCGCTGTTCGGCGCCACCCTGCCCGACGGCCGGGGCCCCTACCTGCGCACCGGCGACCTCGGGGCGCTTGACGAGCACGGCGCCCTGGCCGTCACCGGGCGGCTCAAGGACCTCATCGTGCTGCGCGGCCGCAACCTGTATCCGCACGATGTGGAGAACGCCGCCGAGCTCGGGCACCCCGCGGTGCGTCCCGGCTGCGGCGCGGCGTTCACCGTGCCCGTCGACGGCGAGGAGCGGCTCGTCCTGGTGGTGGAGACGGCGGACGGCGCGGACCTCGACGAGGTCGCCCTGCACGGCCGCCGCGCGGTGTGGGAGGAGTGCGAGGCGGAACTCCACGAACTGGTGCTCCTGCCGGCCCGCACCATCCCCAAGACCTCCAGCGGGAAGATCCAGCGGCGCGCGACGCGTGAGGCGTACCTCGCCGGGGAGCTGCCCCGGATCGGAGGGCTGCGGCCCGACGCAGCGGCGACTGCCTCAGGCCCCGACCGCACGCCCCCGGGCACCCCCCTGGAATCCCTGATCGCCACGGTCTGGGCCGAACTGCTCGGGCGGCCCGACGTCGGGGTCCACGAGGACTTCTTCGCCTCGGGGGCGCAGTCGCTGCTGCTCGCCCGGCTGGCCGCGCGGATCGAGGCCGAGCTGCCGGTGCGCGTCACCGTCGGCGACCTCTTCCAGGCGTCCACCGTGGCCAAGCTGGCCGCGCTCCTGGAGAGCCGGCCGCTCGCCCTGGACGAGGAGCACGCCGCCGGCCTCCTCGCCCGGAGCGACGACGGCTGAGCCGGACCTCACCTCCGCCCCCGGGTCCGGCCGCACCGCGGCCCGGCCGACCGCCCCGCACCTCTCGTACGCACGCCGACCGCCGAACCGGCAGGGGAGACCATGGATACGTCAGACGTGGTGGAGACGCTCGACCACCTGGTCGCCGACGCGACCGATCACCACTACAGCCCGTACACGCGCTTCGACTGGGTCGACGAACTCGCCGAGCAGCAGTGGTGGATGACTCCCGACCTGCTCAGCGTGGCCGGTACCCGGTACGCGCACGAGCTGGACGAGAAGCAGCTCATGCGGCTCAGCAAGTGGGAGAGCGTCAATTTCTTCAGCCTGAACATCCACGGGATCCGCGAGCTGCTCATCGAGGTGACCCGGCGCATCCACACCCCCGGGTTCGAGCTGCCCTCGGAGTTCTTCCACCGCTTCCTGGGCGAGGAGAACGGGCACATGTGGTTCTTCGCCCAGTTCTGCCTGCGCTACGGCGGCAAGATCTACCCGGACAAGTCGCTCCCCGTCGCGACGGCGGAGGAGGACATCGATGTCGCCCACTTCCTGGTCTTCGCCCGCATCCTGATCTTCGAGGAGCTGGTCGACCACTTCAACCTCCGGATGGGGCGCGACACCACCCTGCACCCGCTGATCAGGGAGGTGAACCAGGTCCACCACGACGACGAGTGGCGCCACATCATCATGGGCCGCAAGCTCGTCGGACTGCTCTACGAGCCGCTGCGCGAACGCGGCGACCAGGAGCTGCGCGACCGCCTCGACCTGTATCTGCGGCGCTACATCACCGCGAGCGTCCAGTCGCTCTACAACCCGTCGGTCTACCGCGACGCGGGCATCCCCGAGCCCTTCGCCTTCCGCGAGGAACTGCTGAAGGACCCGGCGCGGAACGGCTACCACGAGACCTTCTTCAAGCGCATCACCCGCTTCCTCACCAGCCAGGAGATCATCAGCGGTTCCCCGTTCGAGGGGGCCGGGGTCTGATGGCGGACGACGCGATCGAGCGGGTGCGCGCCTGGTTGCTGACACGCAACCCCGAGGTGTCCGCGATCGGCTGGGACGAGGACCTCATCGACAGCCGGCTCATCGACTCCCTCGACTTCCCCCAACTGCTGTTCCTGCTGGAGGACCTGGCCGGACAGGAGCTGGAGCTGACCGCGGAGAACGTCACCGGCTTCCGGACCCTGCGCGGCATCCGCGACAAGGTGCTGGCCGGCGTCACCGGTGGGGTGGACCATGAGTGACCTCTACACGGCGCGCGGCGGACTCGTCACCCTGGGGCCGGAACTGGTCCACCTCATGGACCTGCTGGACGGGCAGTTCCGGCGGTGGGCGGCCGAGACCGGCGCAGCCCCCATGCTCTTCCCGACCGTGATCGGCGCCGCCGACCTGGCCTCCATCGACTACTTCGACAACTTTCCCCAACTGGCGCTCATGACGGCCCCCTTGAGGCTGCCCGCCGAGGGCGTCGAGGACGGCCCCGGCCCGGTGGACGGCCCGGTGGTCGCCGCGGACCGGCTCGGACCGAGCGAGTACGGGCTGGTCTCCGCGGCCTGCTACAACGTCTACCTGCACCACCGTTCCGGCAGCCTCGCCGGGCCCACGTTCGTGACCACGGTCGCCAAGTGCTTCCGCAACGAGGACTACTACGACGGGCTGCGCCGGCTGCGCGGCTTCACCATGCGGGAGATCGTCTGCCTCGGCCCCCGGGAGGCGGTGCTGGAGCACCTCGCCGCGTTCCGCCCGAAGGTGGTCGAGTTCGCGTCCCGGCTGGGGCTGGGGCTGACGGTCGAGGCGGCCTCGGACCCCTTCTTCGAGAAGGACGGCGGACGGGCGCTGCTGGCCCAGCTCTTCCCGGTGAAGGAGGAGTTCGTACACGGCTCCACCCTGGCCATCGGCTCGCTCAACTTCCACCGCAACTTCTTCGGCGAGCGCTGCGACATCACGCTGGCCGACGGAGGTCCCGCCTACACGGGCTGCGTCGCCTTCGGCCTGGAACGATGGATCGCGGCGCTGCTGGAGACCCACTCGGACCCCGACGACCTCCTCGTACGGGTCGCGGAGGCCACTTCGTGAGCGATCTCCTGGGGCGGCTGGCGTCGCTGCCCGCGGCGGAACGGGCCCGGCTGATGGCCCGGCTACGGCAGGAGGGCGCCGGTCCTGACGCCGGTCCCGGCGCCGGGACCACCACCGGTCCCGACGCCGGAGCCGGTCCCAACGCCACCGACGCCCAGCGGCGGCTGTGGCTGCTGCAACGGCTCGACCCCGCGAGCCCGGCCCACCACCTGTCGGCCGCGTTCCGGCTGGCCGGGACGCTCGACACGGGGGCGCTGGGCGCGGCGCTGACGGAGATCACCGCACGGCACCCCGCCCTGCGCACCGGGTTCCGCGAGCACGACGGCCGGCCGGTCCCGCACGTCGTGGAGCCCGCCGCCGTCCTGCCGCGGACCGTCGACCTCGGCGCGCTGCCGCCGAAGGACCGGGAACCGCGGGCGCACGCGCTGCACCGGGAACACGGCACCCGCCCCTTCGACCTGGAGCGCCCGCCGCTCGTCCGGTTCACCCTCTACCGCTGCGCGGACGACCACCACGTGCTGACGGTCGTCGCCCACCACCTGGTCTGCGACGGATGGTCGGTGGCCGTCTTCGCGGAGGAACTGGCAGCCCTGTACGGGGCGTTCGTCGAGGGCCGTCCGTCCCCGCTGCCGCCCCCGCCGGTCGCCCCTGCCGAGGAGCGGCGGCCGGACGACGCGGAGTACGCCCGCTCGGCCGCGTACTGGCGCGCCGCGCTCGACGGCGATCCGCCGGCCCTCGACCTGCCCGCCGACCGGCCGCGCCCGGTCCGGGAGACGGTCCGGGGCGCCCGGCACGGCCTCCGTCTCCCGGCCGCGCTGCTCGACGAGGTGCGCGCGGCGGCCGGCCGGGACCGCTCCACCGTCTACGCCTTCCTGCTCGCCGCGTACGCCGTGACCCTGTACCGCGTCACCGGCGGGCGGGACCTGGTGATCGGCGCGCCCGTGGACGAGCGCCGGGGCGCCGCCGAGGAGCGGCTCATCGGCTTCCACGTCAACACGCTTCCGCTGCGGGTGCGGCTGCGGCCGGACCAGACGCACGCCGCCGCGGCCCGGCACGCGGGCGAGGTGCTCTCGGGGGCGCTGGCCCACGACCTGCCCTTCGGGGACATCGTCCGGGAGGTCAACCCGCCGAGGCCGCCCGGCCGTCCGGTGCTGAGGCAGACGGCCTTCTCCCTCCAGCCCGCCGTCGCCGGCGTCCTCGGGGCGGGCGGGATCGCCCTCACCCCGGTCGCTCCCGACGCCTTCCACCTCGGCGTCTCCCCCCTCGAACTCGCCCTCCATCTGCGCGAGCAGGACGGCGAACTGCTCGGCTGCCTCGAATACCGCACCGATCTCTTCGACGCGGTCACCGTCGCCGGATGGGCCGAGGAGTTCCAGGAGACCGTTCGCCGGGCCGCCCGCTCCCCCCGGGCCCTCCTCGCACCGCCCGCGCGCGAGCCCGCCCCCACCCCGGGGGCCACCGCCACCCCTTCCGCCCAGGCCGCCCCGGACACCAACCTCACCGACAGCCAGCTCGCCCTGTACTTCGGCAAGAAGACCTCCGGCGACGTGCGGCTCTACTACGAGAACGTCACCGCGCTCCTCACTCTCACCGGGACGCTCGACCACCCGCGCTTCCAACGGGCGTTCCAGAAGCTGGTGGACCACAGCGACTCCCTGCGCTCCACCTTCCACGAGGTGGAGGGCGTCCCGGTGCGGCGGGTGAGCGAGACCGTGCCCGCCCCGGTGGACCTGGTGGACCTGTCCGGCGCGGCCGACCCGAGGGCGGCGGCCCTGGCCTGGGCCCGCCGGCGTACGGCGACCGGCCTCGACCCCTCACGCGCGGTGTTCGACTCCGCCCTGCTCCGGCTCGGCCCCGACGCCTGGGCCTGGTACCTCGACGTCGACCACCTCGTCTGCGACGCCTGGTCCATGGCCCTGATCCTGCGCACCCTGTCCGACTACTACGACCTGGACCGGGAGGGGCGGCTCGGCGAGGCCCCACCGCTGCCGCCGTTCCAGGCGTACGCCGACCACGAGCGGGCGGGCCGCGGCAGCGAGCGCCGTCGGCGGGCCCGGCGCCACTGGGAGGCGCTCGCGGCCCGACCCGTCGAGCGGCTCGCCTTCCACGGCCGCGAGGAGGACCTCGCCGGGCGGACCCGCACCGCCCGGATCAGCCTCGACCTCGGCCCCCAACGCAGCGCCCGGATCGCCGGGTTTGCCCGCACGGAGGGGTACGCCTCGCCCGCCACCGCCTTCGGCGCGGCGCTCTTCGCCTACCTCCACCGGGTCGGCGGCGGCGAACTCCTGCGCATCGGCACGCCGTTCGCCGGCCGCCCCGCCGCCGAATTCCGCTCCACCATCGGCCTCTTCATGAACGTCCTGCCGCTCCAGGTACGGATCGACGGCGACACCACGCTGCGCACGCTCGCCCGGGAGGTCCAGCGCGCCTTCCTCGACGCGGCCCGCCACCAGGACCACGTCCCCCGGCACCGCGGCGGCACCCGTCTCTACGACGTCTACCTCAACTACCAGAACGCCGTCTTCGAGGGGTTCGGGTCCCCGGCGGGATTCGACCTCGTCGACACCGGCCACTCCCCGGACCGGCTCACCCTCCAGGTGCGCGAGCTGCGCCCGGACGCCGGCGCGGAGCCCCGGTTCGTGCTGGACTTCGACTTCCGCACCGCCTGCTTCGACGAGGCCGAACGCGAACGCGCCACCGGCCACTACCTCGCCCTGCTCGACGCCCTGACCACCTCGCCCGAAGCACCGGTCTCCGCTCCCGCGATGCTGTCGGAGGCAGAGCTGGCCGTCCTCGACGCCTTCAACGACACCGCACGCCCCTACGACCTCACCGCCCCGCTGCACGCACGGGTGGAGCAGCAGGCGCGGCGTACCCCCGACGCCCCGGCGGTGGTCTTCGAGGGCAGCACCCTCACGTACGCCGCGCTGGACGCGGACGCCGACCGGCTGGCCCGGCGCATCCGGCAGGCCGTACGGCTCTCCGGCGGCGGGCGGTTCGAGCCCGGCACCGCGGTGGCGGTCCACCTGGACCGGTCCGCACACCTGGTCGTCGCCCTGCTCGCGGTCCTCAAGGCGGGCGGCGCCTACCTCCCCGTGGACCCGGCGACCCCGGCCGAGCGGATGGCGTTCATGCTGTCCGACGCCGGAGCGGCCCTCGTCCTCACCAGCGGACCGCTGCCGCACGGCGGCCTGCCCGACGACGTCCCCGCCCTCCGGGTGGACGAGGCCGGACCGGCGGGCGCGGACACACCCGGCGGGAGCGGGGAAACGGCTGACCCGGCGGTCCCGGCCGATCCCGACCTGCCCGCCTACCTCATCTACACCTCCGGCTCCACCGGCGTCCCCAAGTGCGTCGAGGTCACGCACCGGGCCATCTGCAACCGGCTGCTGTGGATGCAGGAGACGTACGGACTCACCGCCGCCGACGCCGTGCTGCAGAAGACCCCGTTCACCTTCGACGTCTCCGTGTGGGAGTTCTTCTGGCCGCTGATGACCGGAGCCCGGCTCGTGGTGGCCCGCCCCGAAGGGCACCGCGACCCGGCGTACCTGGCCGGGCTGATCCGCCGCGAGGCGGTGACGACCGTCCACTTCGTGCCGTCCATGCTGCGCGTCCACCTCGACGACCCGGCGACCGCGGGCGGAGGGAGCCTGCGCCGCGTCTTCGCCAGCGGGGAGGCGCTGCCCCCGGACCTGGTGCGTGCGTTCTTCCTGCGGTACCCGCACCCGGAGGTCGAACTGCACAACCTCTACGGCCCCACCGAGGCGGCCGTGGACGTGTCGGCGTGGCGGTGCGCGCCCGAGGACGCCGACGGGCCGGTGCCCATCGGCCGCCCGGTCGCCAACACCACCCTCGACGTGCTGGACGGCCGGCTGCGCCCGGTGCCCCTCGGCATCGCCGGCGAACTCCACATCGGCGGAGTGCAACTCGCCGCCGGCTACCGCAACCGGGAGGCGCTCACCGCCGAACGGTTCGTTCCCGATCCCCGCCGGCCGGGTGGACGGCTCTACCGCACCGGCGACCTCGTACGCCAACGCCCCGACGGGGCACTGGAGTTCCTCGGCCGGGCCGACGGGCAGGTCAAGCTGCGCGGGTTCCGGATCGAACTCGGCGAGATCGAGACCCGTCTGGCCGCCCACCCCGGCGTCCGTGCCGCTGCGGTCCGCACCTGGCAGGACCGCCTGGTGGCCTACGTGGTCCCGGCCGTCGGAGCCGACGCGGCCCCCGGCCGGGACGAGCTGCGGGCCTTCCTGGCGCGCTCCCTGCCCGACCACATGGTGCCGGGCGTCTACGCGCCCCTGGACGCGCTCCCCGTCACCGTCAACGGCAAACTCGACCGCGCCGCCCTCCCCGAACCGGTCCCGCATCCCGCCTCCACCGCCCCCGGAACCGCCGCGCCCGCGCGGACGCCGGTCCAGCGCTCCGTCGCGGAGCTGTGGGGGGAACTGCTCGGACGCGACCCGGACGCGATCGGTCCCGACGAGGACTTCTTCGAACTCGGCGGCCACTCGCTGCTCGCGGCCCGCCTCGTCGCCGCGGTCGGCCGCCGCTTCGGGGTGCGGCTGCCGCTCACCTCCCTCTTCGAGGCACCGACCGTGGCCCGGTTCGCCGCGCTGCTGTCCGCCGGATCCGCGCACGCCCAGGTCCTGCCGCTGCGGGCGCCGGTCACCCCCGCCCCGCTCTTCCTGTTCCACCCCGCGGGCGGCGACGTCATGGCGTACCGGGAGCTGGTCGGCCTGTTGCCGGGGGGACGGGAGGTGCTCGGCATCCGGTCCCGCGCCCTGTCCGGCGAGCCCGAGGCGGAGAGCTTCGCCGCGATGGCCGCCCAGTACGCCGAACTGGTCCGCGGCCACCGGCCCAGCGGCCCCTACCACCTGGCCGGCTGGTCGATGGGCGGCGCCCTCGCCGTCGAGGTGGCGGCGCTGCTGGAGGCGGCGGGCGAGGAGGTCGCCCTGGTCGCGCTGCTCGACTCGTCCGTACCCGGCGCGGGCCGGCCCGACCCGCTGCTGGCCCCCGCCGTCGCCCTCGCCGACACCCTCCCCGACCTCGCCGTGACACCGCAGGAGGCTGCCGGACTCCGCGAGCGGCTGCGCGGACTCCCGTTGCAGGAACGGCTGAAGCTGCTGGTCGCCCGCGCCGAGGAGCGCGGCCGGCCGGCCGCCCCCACCGAGGCGCTGCTGCACCAGGCGGAACTGGCCGAACACCACGAGCAGGTGGTCCTCGGCCACCGGCCCACCGCCGTCGACGCCCCGCTCACCGTGTGGTGGGCCCGCGACCGGCTGCGCGAACCCCGCACCGACTGGGCTCCGTTGACGCGCGGCGGCATCCGCGAGGAGGCGACCCTCCCCGGTGACCACTTCTCCCTGCTGCGCCCGCCGTACGTCACCGAGGTGGCGAGGCGGCTGGCCGCGGCCCTGGACGCCGGCCCGGCCCCGGCCCCCGTACCGCCGGGCCGGGACGCACTGCCGCCGGTCACCCACGAACCCACCACCGGTAACGAGCAAGAACGAGAAGGAAGTGAACAGCTGTGACCTCTGCGCAAGCCAATCAGGGGACCACCCCGCCGCCGGAGAACCCCGCGCCCGCCGCGGGCACGCCCCCGCTGGCGGTGGCGGCGGGGGTGGTCACGGTCGTCCTGTGGGCTTCCGCGTTCATCGGCATCCGGGCGGCCGGCGACGACATCGACCCGGGCGCCCTCACCCTCGCCCGGCTGTTCATCGGAGCCGTGCTCCTGGGCGCGGTGGTCCTGATCCGCCGGGTGCCGCTGCCGCCCCGCTCGGACGCACCGCGCCTGATCCTCTGCGGATTCCTCTGGTTCGGCGTCTACAACGTCGCGCTCAACGCGGCCGAGCAGCGCATCGACGCCGGCACCACCTCGATGATCATCAGCCTCGGCCCGGTGCTCATCGCCGTACTGGCCGGGCTGCTGCTGAAGGAGGGCTTCCCCCGCTCACTGATCGTCGGCGGCAGCGTGGCGCTGGCCGGGGTCCTGCTGATCGGCCTGGCCACCTCCAGCGAGGGCCTGGACGCCGGGACCGGCAGCCTGCTCGCCCTGCTGGCCGCCGTGGCGTACGCGGGCGGCGTCGTCACCGAGAAGCCGCTGCTCGCCAACAGCTCGGCCCTCGTGGTCACCTGGCTCGCCTGCGTGGTCGGAGCGGTGCTGTGCCTGCCGTTCCTCCCGCAGCTCATCGACAACCTCTCGCACGCGAGCGGCGAGTCGATCGCCTGGACGATCTACCTCGGCGTCTTCCCGACCTCGGTCGCCTTCACCACCTGGGGCTACGCACTGGCCCGCTCCACCGCCGGGAAGATGGGCGCGCTCACCTACCTCTCGCCGCCGATCGCCGTCACCCTCGCCTGGCTGATCCTCGCCGAGACCCCGCCGTGGCTGGCGGTCGTCGGCGGCGCGCTCTCCCTCGGCGGCGTCGTCTTCAGCCAGCGCAAGAAGTGAGAGCGGTGCGCGACATGGCGGCGGAGCGGCACCAAGGCGCCGTAGAGCGCCCGGGCGCGGTGCCGGGCGTACGGGTTCCTGCCCCGCGCACGGTGGCCGGGGCCGCCGCCCCGGCCGTCGCGGTCGCGGACACCCGGGACGTGCTGGCGCTGCCCGGCGCCCGAACGTTCGTCCTCACCCCGGCCGAGACGCTCCGCCTCGCGGACGTCCGTACCGAAGCCGCCCGCGCGGACTTCGTCGCGGCGCACTTCCTCGCCCGCCTGTGCGCCGCCCGCCGGACGGGAGGCTCGCCGCTCGACGTCGTCCTGCTCCAGCGCTGTCCGGACTGCGGCGGCCCGCACGGCCGCCCCCGCGTCGCCGCGCGCGGCGGGGAACCGGCGCCGGAGATCAGCCTCTCGTACGCGGGCGGCGTGGTGGCCGCCGCCGCGGCGGACCACCCGGTCGGCATCGACGTCGAACGGCTCCCGCGCCGGGGCGTGCCCGGCCGCGGCATCCGTACACTCCGCCGCTTCCTGACGCCGGGCGAGGCCGGGCGGATCCGCGGATCGCCCGCCCCCGCGGACGCCCTGCTACGCACCTGGGTCCGCAAGGAGGCACTGGTCAAGGCGACCGGTGCCGGCCTGCCCGCCATGGCCGGCCTGGACCTTTCCGACCTGCCGTGCGGCCCGTCGGCCCCCGGCCGGCCGTACCGGATCCGCGTGCCCGGCAGCCCCGGACCCCACGAACTGACCGATCTGACCGACGTACCGCCCGGCGTGATCGGCGCGGTCGTGGTCGCCGTACCCGAAGTGCCGTCCCACCCCTGTTCCCCCGCCGCCTCCGGCACGCGGTCGCTGCGGTCGCCTGGCCCCGACGAACCGATCGACACCCCCTCAGACCAGGGAGACACATCATGACCGAGGTACAGAACCCGTTCACCCCGCACGAGAGCGTCGTCCCGGACGCCCTGACCACGGTGCTGCTCGGACACAACGCCTTCCAGTTCATGCGTGCCGGGGTCGAGCTCGGCCTCTTCGACCTGCTGGAGCGCAGCCCCGGAGCGAGCCGGCAGCAGCTCCTCGACGAGCTCGGTCTCCAGGAGCGGGCCCTGGACATCCTGGTGCTGGGCGTCAGCTCGCTGAAGCTGGTGGAACGCAGGGGCGAGGGCTACTTCAACACCCAGTCCGTCGCCGACCTGTTCACCGGCGGCCACTGGGAGCTGGTCAAGGCGGTCGTCGGATTCGAGGCGTACGTGACCTACCCCGGTCTGGTCGACTTCACCGAGTCGCTGCGGGACAACACCAACGTCGGTCTGCGCCGCTACCCCGGAGACGGCGCCACCGTCTACCACCGGCTGAGCGAGGACCCCGAACTCCTCCAGGTCTTCTACCACTTCATGGGCACCTGGTCGGCGGTCGCCTCCAAGCACCTCATCAACTACGGCGACTTCAGCACTTCCCGCCGCATCCTCGACGTAGGCGGCGGCGACGCCACCATGGCCATCGCGGTGGCCAAGGCGCACCCCGAGGTCGAGGTCACCGTGCTGGAGATCCCGAAGGTGGTCGAACTGGCCCGCAAGCGGGTTGAGGAGGCCGGTCTCAGCGACCGTGTCAAGGTCGTCGAGGGGGACATCTTCGAGGACGCCTACCCCGAGGGGTACGACACCGTGATGTTCGTGCACCAGCTCCAGATCTGGCCGCAGGACCGCATCCGGGTGCTGCTGGGCCACGCGCACGCGGTGCTGCCGGACGGCGGCCGGGTCATGATCCTCAACTCCATGTCCGAGGACGGCTACGACGGCCCTCTGATGGCCGCCCTCGCCAGCCCCTTCTTCGCGGCGGTCGCCGGCGAGGGCGGGATGCTCTACGCCTGGGAGAAGTACGAGGAGTCCCTGAAGGAGGTCGGGTTCGACTCGGTGCTGCGCACCCGCTGCACCGACGCCATCACCCCGCACGGCATCATCACGGCGACCAAGTGACCGCCCCGCTGCCCGCGTACGGGCCCGTGGAGGACCTCGTACGCCTGCGCGAGGACCTCCACCGGGAGCCGGAAGTCGGTCTCGACCTGCCGCGGACCAGGGCGAAGGTGCTGGCCGCGCTCGACGGACTGCCTTTGGAGATCACGACGGGCAGCGCCCTGTCGTCCGTCACGGCCGTGCTCCGCGGCCGTGGCGGCGGCACGGCGGACGGCCCCCCTCCGGTGGTGCTGCTGCGCGCCGACATGGACGCGCTGCCCCTCACGGAGACGACCGGCGTCCCGTACGCCTCCGCGTACGAGGGCCGGATGCACGCCTGCGGGCACGACCTGCACACCGCCATGCTGGTCGGCGCCGCCCGGCAGCTCGCCGGGCAGCGGGACGAGCTCGCGGGCGACGTGATCCTCATGTTCCAGCCCGGGGAGGAGGGACACCACGGCGCACGGCTGATGATCGAGGAAGGGGTCCTGGACGCGGCGGGGCCAGGCCGCCGCCCCGCCGCCGCCTACGCCCTGCACGTGGCGTCCTCGATGCTCCCGGCCGGCGCGGTCCTCACCCGCAAGGGACCGCTGCTGGCCGGCGGTGACGCGCTACGGGTGACCGTACGGGGCCGGGGCGGCCACGACTCCCAGCCGCACCTGCTCCGGGACCCGGTCCCGGCGGCCTGCGAGATGGTCCTGGCCCTGCAGACGTACGCGAGCCGGGGCTTCGACCCCTTCGACCCGGTGCTGCTCTCCGTCGGCAGCATCCACGCGGGCACGGCCGCCAACATCGTCCCGGACGAGGCCGAGCTGAAGATCGGCGTACGGACCTTCGGACCGGGCGCCAAGGCACAGGTGCTGGACGGGGTGACCCGGGTGCTGGAGGGGGTCGCGGCGGCCCACGGGGTGACGGTGGAGGTGGACCACGTCATGGACTACCCGGTCACCGTCGTCGACCCGGCCGAAGCGGACTTCGCCGCGGCGGTGGTCGACCGGACGCTGGGACCGGGCCGGCTCGTCTGGTCCCCGACCCCGCTCAGCCCGTCGGAGGACTTCTCCTTCGTGCTGGATCAGGTGCCCGGCGCCATGCTCTTCCTCGGCGCCTGCCCACCGGACCGCGACCCTGCGAAGGCGAGCTTCAACCACAGCCCGGACGCCGTCTTCGGCAACGAGGTCCTCGGCGACGGGGCCCGCCTCCTCGCGGGTCTGGCCGCGGACCGGCTGGCGGCAGCGGCGGGACGGACACCCGCATGAGCCGGTACGCCCAGGTGGCCTTCACCGGGAACGTCCGGCGCGTGCAGGAGGAGAGGGGAAGCGCCCGAGCGATGGACCGGCTGCGGGACGGGCCGGCGGAACCCGACCGGCTCGGCCCACGCGAAGCGGAGTTCATCGGGGCGCGGGACGGCTTCTACCTCGGCACGGTGGGGGAGGACGGGTGGCCGTACATCCAGCACCGGGGCGGTCCGGCCGGGTTCGTGCACGTCGTGGACGAGGGAACGCTGGCGTTCGCCGAGGTACGGGGCAACCGGCAGTACATCACCGCCGGCAACCTCCGGGGGGACGACCGGGTCTCGCTCTTCTTCATGGACTACGCGCACCAGGCACGGCTGAAGGTGCTCGGCCGCGCGGAGACCAGGGACGCCGGGGACTACACCGGGCTCCCCCGGGGGATCGCGGAGGAGATCGGGAGGCTCAGCACCGAAGGGCTCCGGGAACGGCTGATACTCGTCCGGGTCGAAGGGCTGGCGTGGAACTGCGCCAAGCACATCACTCCGCGCTACTCGCAGGCGGAACTCGCGGACTCGCTGGAGCAGGTCGCCGAACGTCTCGCGGAACTGGAGGCGGAGAACCGGGAGTTGCGGGAGCGGCTGGGAATTGCTGAAACGGCTGGGGGAAGGACAGTGAGCGGCTGAAACCGGCTGGGCGACCGACCGGTTGGGCGGCAGAGGGGCCCAGGACGGGATGCGGTGCCTTCGGGGCCTCGGGGTGCACGCCCCGGGGCCCCTGGGCGCCCGCCCGGCCCATCGGCGCTCACCGGCTCCGGGGTTCGGTTCTCACGGGCTCGGGACCCGGTTTTCACGGGCTCCGAGGCCCTGTGCCACGAGGTCCGATGCCTCCGAGTCCTCCGAGGCCTCCGGTTCTCCGGGCCGGTCAGCGGGCGAGGCCGGACTCCCAGGCCCAGGCGGCTATCTCGACCCGGTTGCGTACCCCCAACTTGGCCTGGATGTTCGTCAGGTGGGACTTCACGGTTCCCGTGCCGATGTGCAGGGCGGCCCCGATCTCGGTGTTGGTGTGCCCGCGCGAGACAAGGGCCGCCACCTCGGTCTCGCGCTGGGACAGGGGTGAGGGGCGGGGCGCGGCGACGGCGGGGCGGGCGAACTGCTGGAGCAGCCGGACCGTGATCGACGGGCTGATCAGCGCCTCGCCGGAGGCGGCGGAGCGAACCGCCTCGGCCAGCAGCCGGGGCCCCGCGTCCTTGAGCAGGAAGCCGCAGGCGCCGTGGTGCAGCGCCTGGTGCACGTACTCGTCGTCGTCGAACGTCGTCACCATGACCACCTTCGGCGTGTGCGCGACACCCGGCCGGTGCAGGTGCCGCAGGGCCTCGATGCCGTTCAGGCGCGGCATCCTGATGTCCATGAGCACGACGTCCGGACGGTGCCGCTCGGACTGCTGGATCGCGGCGACCCCGTCGGCGGCCTGGGCGACCACCTCGATGTCGTCCTCGGCCGCGAGGATCATGGCCATTCCGGTACGCACGATCGCCTGGTCGTCCGCGAGAAGGACACGGATGGTCATCTGGTCGCCTGTCGTAGGGGGTAGGGGAGTTCGAGTGCGACGACCCAGCCGGTGCCGGCATCCGTACCGGGCCCGAGGGCGCCGGCGGTGCGGGGGCCCGCGGTGAGGATGCCGCCGGCGGCGTCGGTGACCTCACGCAGGCCGCGCAGCCCGTAACCGGCACCGTCCGACGGCCCGGGCCGGCCGTCGTCCACTACCCGGGTGATCACCCGTCGCCCGGAGACGTCCAGGCTGACCCGCACGACGGTGCAGGACCGGGCGTGTTTACGGATATTCGTCAGCGCCTCCATGACGACGCGTTCCACCAGCCGGACGGCGTCGGCCGGAAGGGCGTCCACCGGGCCCGCCTCGACGAGATCGACCTGTACGCCGGGGATCCGGCAGTCCGCCACGAGAGCGCGCACCCCGTCCGCTCCGGGCGTGCGGGGGCCGGGAGCCGTGTCCTGCCGCAGCGCGCCCACCATCGTGCGCATGGCGCCCAGCGCCTCCGCCCCGGTGGACTCGATCAACTCCAGCGCCTCACCCACCATTTCGGGCTTCTTCGCGGCCATGGCGCGGGCTCCCTGGGCCTGCACCACGATGCCGGAGATGTGGTGGGCGACGAAGTCGTGCAGGTCGCGGGCGAACGCCAGGCGCTGTTCGAGCCGGATCTGCTCCGCGTGCTGCCGACGCGACGCGACCACCAGGCGGACGGTGAGGCCGGAGGCGAGGGCCCCACCGCCCACCAGGGTCAGGATGAGCGCGACGATGCTGCTGCCCTCGTCCACCTCGACCACCAGCGGACGCAGTACCAGGGCGGCCAGCAGCAGCGGCAACGCGACGGCCGTCCCCTTGGGCGACCCCCGGCGTGCCGTGAGGTGCAGCAGCACCGTCAGGGCGACCGGCTCGAACAGGGTGTATGTGTCGGATGCGTCGTCCGGCCCCGAAGGGCCGCCGGCCGTCACCCCCAGAGCCACGGAACAGGCCAGCGAAACCAGCGGGACCGCGCACGCCCCCCAGGCCAGCACCGGCGGCGGCAGCCGGATCCCCACGGCGGGGAAGACGCCCGCCGCCGCGGAGGTCGACAGGACCAGCAGGATCCCGGTGCCCTGCCGCATGAGGGTGCCGGTGTCGATGTCGAGCAGCAGGACCGCTCCGAGGAAGCAGAGCACCAGGGCGCTGACGGCGAACCTGCCGACAGCACATGCTCCGAGGGCGCGTATGCCGTCGATGGGCCCGCCGAGGGCGGCGGTACGACGTGGTCTGGACATGGTCAGCACCTTAGCCGCGCCGGAGACCGGGTCCACTCCGCCGAAAGTCATAGGCCGCGGCCGGGAAATGGGCCGTTCGGGAGATCCGCGGGGCCGGGGCCGGCAAGGAGGCTGAGTCCTGTCAGAACCGCCTGCCCCGACCGAAGGATCACCCTCATGGACATCCGCTTCCAGGTGGACTCCGCACCCGTTCTCGGCCCCGTCCTCGTCCTGTTCGCCGTCGCCGTCGTCGTGCGGGTCCGGCGCGGCCGGTGGAGCAGATACCACGCTCTGCTGCAACTGGCCGCGGGTGTCTACCTCTCGGCCGTGCTGTCCCTGACGGTATTCCCGCTGAACGTGACCTGGGGCATGTACGCCAACCAGGCGTCCTGGGTCGGCCAGATCAACTTCATCCCTCTCCTCACCGCGGACCTCACCTTCATCCCCAACGTCATGCTGCTGGTGCCGGCGGGCTTCCTGCTGCCGCTGTTGTTCCGGCACGCCGACTCGCCGGCGCGCGCCGCCCTGATCACGGCCACGGTGAGCCTGGCCCTCGAAGCCGGGCAGTTGCTCTCCTACCTCGTCCTCAACAACGGCCGGTCGGTGGACGTCAACGACGTCCTCGCCAACACACTGGGCGGGCTGGCGGGTTACGCCCTTGCCCGGCTCGCCCTGAAGGCGCCGAGCCTGCGCGCCCCGCTACTGGCCGCGGCGCGACCCGGCTCGGCCGCGCTGCGGGAGGAGCACCGCCGGACCACGGCCGGGGACACTCCCCCGCCCGCCTCGATCGCCGACCCCGTCGTCCGTCCCTGACCGCCTGCCCGTCACACCGCCGCGGCCACCACCCTGCTCCACCCCTCACGTATCCACCCCACCCACGTATCCACCGACCCACGTACGCAGAAGGAACCCTCACCATGCTGAACCGTCGCCTGCGCACCGCCCTCCTCGTCACCGCCGCCGTCACGGCCGGCTTCCTGACGACCGCCTGCGGAGCGGGCTCGACCGGAACGGACTCCACCGCCGCCTCCGACGCCGGCGCCTCCGGCACCCCCACGGCCTCGCCGAGCGGCTCCCCGAAGACGTCCGCCGGAGCCGATGACGACGGCGCCGCAAAGCCCGCCGCCGCATCCAAGGACAAGGCCCCCGCCGCCGGCTCGGGTGCGGGTTCGGGTTCGGGCTCCGGCGCCGACTCGGGCACCTCGGAGGCCGCGGACAAGACCGGTTACGGCCAGTCCTGCGGCACCAACGACCTTGTGTGGGGAGCCAAGGAGAGGAGCCAGGCCGGCGGCTACTACCGCATCAGCGTCAAGGCCAAGGCCGGTATCACCTGTGCCCTGCCCGGCGGCCTGCCCGTCATCGCCTTCGGCTCGGGCGGCACCCAGGCCGGCCCGGCGGAGCAGGTGGCGGGCGAGGAGATCACCCTGTCCGGCGGCACCACCGCGTACGCCGGAGTGAGCCCGAAGACCACCCCCGACGACGGCGGCACCGAGTACAGCACCGTCATCGTCTCCGTCACCGAGGCGGACCCCAACCCCGTCTCCCTGAAGGTCGGCAGCGTCCTCGTCGACGCCCCCATCGTCACCAACTGGCACACCGACCCCCAAGCCGCGGTCCCCTTCACCTCGTGACGCCCCACGGCTGACGGTCTACGGCCCACTCCGGATATCGGCACCACAACCGTTCACGCACCGCGCACGGAAACGGCCCCGGACGAGAAGTCCGGGGCCGAACGTCCACCTCTCGCAGGAGCGTGCTCACCAGCGCACTCACCTGGCCTGATCTGGCGTGCCGCTTCGCAGCTACCGCAGGTCAGCAACCTGAGCGGCACGGGCCGCCCGTCCACTCCTCCAGGGCGGAGGTGCACCGTTCGAAGCCCCCTTCCCCAACCACGGAGCAGTCGTTGAGCCGCAAAGGGACACGGGGCGCGAAGCATCCGAACCTGACCGACACAGTACGCGCCCGCTGGAAACTCAAGCCGCAGCTCGAAGCGGCCAGGGCGCTGGGATTCTCACGAGCAACGGTCTACGCGCTGGTGCACCAGAGACTCGTCCCGGCGCGCGTGCTCCAAATCGCCCTGAACCATGCCTCCCGGACGGCAAACGTCTCGACCACCACCGTTCGCCTGAGCGGCCTTTCCATAATTCGGCATGGGGGCCACAGGCATAGCACCCCCTCGAACTATGTTGCCCCGCCACATGTGCGCCTGACCTGCGGATTCCTACGGTGTGGCGACACGCAAACGTCCCCGTCACACGCCAGGAAGTGGTGCCGATGTCGTCGCCCGCAACCGCCCCACCCGCTCCGAACAATCTCAAGCGCATCGTCGCCGCGAGCCTCGTCGGGACCACGGTCGAGTGGTACGACTTCTTCCTCTACGGCTCCGCCGCCGCACTGGTCTTCAACAAGCTGTTCTTCCCCGACTCCGACCCGCTCGTCGGCACTCTTCTCTCCTTCCTCACCTACGCGGTCGGGTTCGCCGCGCGCCCCCTCGGCGCTCTGGTGTTCGGGCACTACGGAGACCGGCTCGGGCGCAAGAAGCTGCTGGTGCTGAGCCTGTTGATGATGGGCGGTGCGACCTTCGCCATCGGGCTGCTGCCGACGCACGCCACGATCGGTTCCGCCGCACCCGTCCTGCTCACCGTTCTGCGGCTGGTGCAGGGCTTCGCCCTCGGCGGCGAGTGGGGCGGTGCCGTGCTGCTGGTCTCGGAACACGGGGACGCGAAGCGGCGCGGGTTCTGGGCCTCGTGGCCCCAGACCGGGGCGCCCGCCGGGCAGTTGCTCGCCACAGGGGTGCTCTCCGCGCTGACGGCCCTGATGTCTGATTCCGCCTTCGAGGCGTGGGGCTGGCGCATTCCCTTCCTGCTCTCGGGCGTACTCGTGATCCTCGGTCTGTGGATTCGTCTCTCTGTCGATGAATCACCTGTGTTCAAGGCAGCCCTGGCTCAGGCCGAGCAGCGCAAGGCCGCCGAGGCAACGGCGGACAAGATGCCTCTGGTCGCCGTGTTGCGGGACCACTGGCGCGATGTGCTGATCGCCATGGGCGCGCGGATGGCCGAGAACATCAGCTACTACGTGATCACGGCGTTCATCCTCGTGTACGCGACGACGGCCGTGGAGCTGAGCAAGCAGACGGCTCTGAACGCCGTACTCATCGCCTCCGCCGTGCACTTCGCCGTGATCCCGCTGTGGGGCGCGCTGTCCGACCGGATCGGTCGCAGGCCCGTCTATCTGATCGGAGCGATCGGTGTGGCGGTGTGGATGTTCCCCTTCTTCGCGCTGATCGACACCGGGAGCTTCGGAAGCCTGCTCCTGGCCGTCACGATCGGCCTGGTCTTCCACGGCGCCATGTACGCACCGCAGGCGGCGTTCTTCGCGGAGATGTTCGCGACCCGGATGCGCTATTCGGGCGCGTCGATCGGAGCCCAGTTCTCGTCGGTCGCCGCCGGCGCCCCCGCGCCGCTCATCGCCACCGCGCTGCTCGCCGACTTCGACAGCTCGACCCCGATCTCCCTGTACGTCATCGCCGCCGCGCTGCTCACCGTGCTGGCGATCGTCTGCGCGAAGGAGACCCGGAGCCGGGATCTCGCCGATATCGAACCGGGCACCGACAGGCAGGCCGCGGAGTCCGCGGCACTGCCCGCCGACGCCCGTTCCGTCTGAACCGACGGTGCCCGGCGGATCCGGCTCCCCGGCGGGAGCCGGATCCGTCAGACCGCCCCCGTGGGCTCGAACCAGGTGGGGCCGTCCGTGAGGGACTGCTTGATCCGGAACAGCGAGAACTCGTTGAGCGGCGGCAGCGCGTCGACGTCGAACCACGCCACCTCCAGCGACTCGTCGTCGTTCACCTTGGCCTCGCCGCCGGTGGCCCGGCAGCGGAAGGTGATGTCGAGGTACTGGCAGCGGTCCCCGTTGGCGTACTGCACGGGCTTCAACGCCTGGGTGAGCACCACCCGTTCGGCGACGCAGTGCACGGCCGTCTCCTCGTAGACCTCGCGCTCCGCCGTGGCCGCAGGCTCCTCCCCCGGCTCGGAGATGCCGCCGATGACCGACCATTTGCCGGTGTCCGACCGACGGCCGAGCAGCACCCGGCCCTCGTCGTCGAAGACGATCGCGGTGATGCCTGGCAGCAGAAGCAGCTGGTGACCTGCGGTGGCACGGATGTCGCGGATGAATTCAGGAGTGGACATGCGGCGAGCCTACGTGGCCACCGGAGCGCGTTCCGGCAGCGGCGTCCCGCCCGTGGCCTCCCGGACCCGGGCCCTCACACCTGGACCGACGGGCCGATGAGCTCGTCGGCCGCCCACCGTGCGACGTCGGCGGGCCAGGGAGCCGGCAGCCCGAGGACGATGTGCGTGAAGCCGGCCCCGAGGGCTCGTGCGATCGCCTCGCGCGTCCCGCCGGGGCGGTCGTAGGAGACGGGCAGATGGATCGATCGGGTGATCGACGCGGGATCGCGGCCCATCTCCGCGCAGTAGCGGTCCAGCAGCGCGCTGCGGCTGACGACGTCCTCGATGTCACCGCCCGGGATGTTCCACAGGTCGGCGTGTTCGGCCACCACCCGCAGGGTCGCGGACGAGCGCCCGCCGATCAGGACCGGTGGGTGGGGCCGCTGTACGGGCTTGGGGTTGCCGAACGCTCCGGTGAGCCGATGGTGGGTGCCGTGGAAGTCGAAGGGCTTCTCCTCCGTCCACAGCCGTCGGATCACCGTGCAGGCTTCGGCCAGGCTCTCCACGGCATGTGCCGAGTCGTGGAAGGGCAGTCCGTGCGCCTCGTACTCGCGGCGGGTCACCGGGTGACCGGGGCGTGAGCCGACACCGATTCCGAAGTCGAGCCGGCCGCCGGAGACGATGTCCACGGTCGTGGCGATCTTGGCCAGCATCGCGGGCGGTCTGAACCGGTTGCTCGTCACCAGCACGCCGAGCCGCAGGCGCCGGGTCCGGGCGGCGAGCGCCGAGAGCAGCGTCCAGCCCTCGTAGGCCGTTCCGTCCAGGTCACCGAAGATGGGCATGAGGTGGTCGAAGAGCCACGCGTGCTCTATCTCCTCGATCGCGTCGGCCTCGTGCCAGACGCGCAGGATGTCCTCGTAGTCGGCCTGCGAGGGCGCGGTCATGATTCCGAAGCTCAGCCGGGGTGTGTGCGGCATGGTCATGGGTCCTTTCGGATCCGGAGGGGGTGGCCGGAGGGTCACCGTCGCCGCAGTGCCGGGTCGAGCAGCGCCGGCGGCGTGTCGAACTTCTCGTGCGCGGCAAGGTCGGTGCCGGGAGCGACGACGGCGTCGATCGCGTCGAGCACATCGGCGGAGAGGACGGTGTCCGCGGCAGCGAGTTGTGTGCGCAGGTGCTCGGTGGTGCGGGGGCCGATGATGGCGGCGGTCACGGCGGGGTGCGCGGTCACGAATCCCAGCGCGAGCTGGATCATCGTCAGCCCGGCCTCATCGGCGATCACCGCCAACTGCTCGACGGCGTCGAGCCTGGCCCTGTTGGCGGGAATCGTGAGGTCGAAGCGCTCCGGAAGGACCTTCGACCGGCTCGTGGTGACCGGCCGGCCCTCGCGGACCGCACCCGACAGCCAGCCCGAGGCCAACGGGCTCCACGCCAGCACCCCGAGCCCGTACTCCTCGGTCACGGGCAGCACATGGGACTCGATTCCGCGCTGAAGAATGGAGTAGCTGGGCTGTTCGGTGACATAACGCCCCACGTGGTGCTCGCGGGCGGCCCACTGGGCCTGCACCAGGCGGTAGGCGGGGAACGTGGAGGAGCCGAAGTAGCGGATCTTCCCCGCGCGCTGGAGATCGGTCAGCGCCGACAGCGTCTCCTCGTCGCTGACGGTCGGGTCCCATCGGTGGATCTGGTAGAGATCGACGTGGTCGACGCCGAGACGGCGCAGGCTGTTGTCCAGCTCGGTGACCAGCCAGCGCCGTGAGGCGCCCCGGTGGTTGCGCTCGTCGCCCATCGGCATGGTGGCCTTCGTGGCGAGCACGATGTCATCACGGCGGCCTGCGACGGCCTTGCCGACCATCTCCTCCGACTCGCCCTCGCCGTACATGTCGGCGGTGTCGATGAGGTTGATCCCCGCCTCCAGGGCGGCGTCGACGATCGCCGTGGCCTCGTCCTGGGTGGTGCGGCCGATGCTGCCGAAGTTCATGGCGCCGAGCGCGAGGGTGCTGACCTGCACGCCTGTGCGGCCCAAGGTGCGGTACTGCATGAGTTGTCCTCCATCACGGGTGAATCCTGGCGGCGACGCATGGGTTGGTACCAGGGCTCCCGCTCTGACAGAATGAGCAAACGGAACCCGGTTCCGCTAACGATACGGAACACGGTTCCGCTTGGCAAGGGCCGGCGGCGGAGGGAGTGACGTGGTGAACGACAGCGAGGTGGGCGCGGGGCAGACAGCTCCGCGCAAGCGGGCGGACGCCCGGCGCAACGAGATGACGCTGCTCGAGGCCGCGGCGGCGGCCTTCGTGGCGTCAGGCGTGGAAGCCCCGGTGCGGGACATCGCGGCCCGGGCCGGAGTCGGGGTGGCCACGATCTACCGCCACTTCCCGACCCGGGCGGACCTGATCATCGGGGTCTTCCGGCACCAGGTCGAGGCGTGCGCCGAGGCGGGCCCGGCCCTGCTGGCGACGAGCGCGACCCCGCACGCGGCGCTGGGAAGCTGGATCGGCCTCTTCGTCGATTTCCTGGTCACCAAGCACGGACTCGCCGCCGTGCTGCAGTCCGACAACACCGGCTTCGAGGCGCTGCACACCTACTTCCTCGACCGGCTCGTGCCCGTGTGCACCGAGCTGCTCGACGCCGCGGCCGAGGCGGGCGAGGTCACGGCCGACCTGACGGCGTACGAGCTGATGCGGGGCGTCGGGAACCTCTGCATCGGCGCGGAGAGCGATCCCGGGTACGACCCCCGCCGCCTGGTCGGATTCCTCATCACGGGGCTTCGCAAGCCCTGAGACGGCGGCCGGCGGGGGCCACGTACGGGCGCGAGAGGATCAGCCCCGGCTGGCCCTCCTGGCACGCACGGAGCGGACCGTCACCCACCCCAGACCGGCCACGGCCAGGAGCGAAAGGATGCCCTCCGGCAGCACTCCGAGCCGGGTCGCGGGCGTCAGCGAGGAGCGCAGGGGGACCTCGTCCACCAAGGCGTCCGCGGTGAACATCTCGGTCTGCTCCACGATCGTGCCGTCCGGCCGGATCACCGCGCTGACGCCGCTGGTGACGGGCACGACGACGGACCGCCCGTGCTCGACCGCCCGCACCTGGCTCATCGCCAGCTGCTGGTAGGTCATCTCGCTGCGCCCGAAGGTCGCGTTGTTGCTCGGTACGGCGATGAACTGGCCGCCGTTCATCACCGTGTCGCGCACCGCGTCTTCGAACGCGGCCTCGTAGCAGGTCACGAGCCCGACCTTGGTCCCGGCCAGGTCGAACACGCCGACCTGGCTGCCCGGACCGAAGTCACGCTGCACCCGGTCGACGTCCTTGCTGAAGATCCGCACGAAGGACCGCATCGGCATGTACTCGCCGAACGGCTGGATGTGCCGCTTGTCGTAGGTGTCGACGGGGCCGCTCTCCGGGTCCCACTCGATCAGGGTGTTGCGCAGCGGTCCGGTGTCCGGCGTGAGGACCGCGCCGATGACCGTGGGTGCGCCGATGGCGCGCACGGCCCGGTCGATGGCCTCGGTGGCGTCGGCATTGCGGTACGGATCGAGGTCGGAGGAGTTCTCCGGCCACAGGACCAGGTCTGGCTGGGGCTCCTTCCCCGCCTTGACGTCCCGGGCGAGCTGCTCCGTACGCGCCGCATGGTTGTCCAGGACGGCCCGGCGCTGGGAGTTGAAGTCGAGCCCGAGACGCGGCACGTTGCCCTGGATCGCGGCGACGGTGGCGGTACCGTCCTCGGCCGAGTCGTCGACCAGCGGGAGTGCCGCCAGCGCGGCGGCCACGGGAGCGGCGACGGTGACGGCCGCCGCGACCACGGCGGCGCGCGGCACGGTGCCGTAGGCGCGGTAGCGGCGGACCTGGCGAACGGCCTCCAGAAGACCGAAGCCGCACAGAACGACGGCGAACGAGAGCAGCGGTGTGCCTCCGAGCGCGGCGAGCGGCAGGAACGCGCTGTCGGCCTGGCCGAAGGCGATCTTGCCCCAGGGGAAGCCGCCGAACGGCACCCGGGCCCTGACCGCCTCGTCCAGTGTCCAGACGGCTGCGGCCCAGACGGGCCAGTACGGGAGTCGGGAGACGGCGGCGATCCCGACGCAGCCCACGGCGATGAACAGGGCCTCGGCGAGCGCGAGCGCGAGCCACGGCACCGGGCCGACCTCCTCGCCCGTCCAGTGCAGCAGCGGCAGCATGAAGCCGAGGCCCGCGAGCAGCCCGAGCCCCAGCGCCGCGCGCAGCCTGCGCGCGCTCAGGACCCAGCCCAGCAGCGCGAAGCCGGGCAGCACCAGCCACCAAAGGGGCCTGGGCGGGAAGCTCGCGTAGAGCAGCGCACCCGAGAGGACGGCTGCGGCCGGCCGGACGAGCCGCGGCCACAGCTTCCTGCTGCGGGACGCGGGGACGGACGGCGGATCGACGGTGGTGACGGTGGCGCTCACCTGCCGGAGTCTACGGTGAGCGGCCGTACGGGCGGCAGCCGCTCCCGCCTCCGTAGGGCGGTACGCCTCGCAGACGCACGACGCCCCGGGCGGATGCCACAGCCGGGGCGGGACCGAGCCCGGATCCCACAGCCGGGGCGGGACCGAGCCCGGATCCCACAGCCGGGGCGGCGACCGGAGCGCGCCTCGGCCTCACGGCCGCGCGGGCCTCAGGCTCCCGGAGGGCTCGGAGCCGTCGCCGCGGGAGCGAGGTGCAGGCGGTCGCGGATGAAGCGCACGGCGCCCTCCGCGTTGTCCACCGTCACGGTGAAGGTCCTGCCGTCACCCAGGCGGAGCACCAGCGCCTCCCCCCGCCGCACGACGACCGCGGTGCCCTGCTCCGGACGCCAGCGGTAGCCCCAGCCGCCCCACTGGCGGGGTGTGACCTTGGGGGCGAAGTCCGCGCCCACCACATGGGTGAGCAGGATGCGGCGCCGGGGAAGCCCCGCGTGGCCGCAGCGGACCTCGAGGGCGTCGCCGTCGACCTTGACGGCGACATGCACGAAGGCGAGGGTGCCGAAGAGGATGAGGAGTCCGGCGGCGACGCAGCCGATGACGGACATGAGCAGCGGGGCGATCCCCGCGCTCCAGGCCGAATCGACCGCCAGTTCGATGCCGAGCGCCAGGCACCCGGCTCCCACAGCGGCGAGCAGCCACTGGAAGCGATTGGTGGCCCGTCCCGTCCAGACCGTACTGGGGGCCTGGCTCGAACCGTGCCGCGCTTTGCCGGGGTGGTCCGTCATGCCAAGCAGCGTAACCGGGTTCCGCGCGCCTGGGAGGGGTCGCGCGGCCCCCCGGGGCGCCGGAACCGGTCAGAGCGCGGGGCTGACGGCCTTGAGCAGCAGGCCCTCGGTGTAGGCCATCGCGGGTTCGGGCAGGTCCCCGGCGTGTCCCGCGAGGAGCACGGTGAGGGTGCCGACCGGTTCGGCCGACGGAGCGGGTGCCGCTCCGATACGGCGCAGGGCCTGGGTCGCCACCGCCTCGGCGGAGCCGTGCAGCACGAGCGGGACGCGGCCGGGCCGGTCGCCCTCCACGGCAGCACGGATGCGTTCGGCCACCAGTTCGTAGTGGGTGCAGCCGAGGACCAGATCCGTCACTCCGGCCGGGGTGAGGGCGGCGGCAGCCGCCACCGCGCGGTCGATCGCCTCCTCGTCGGCGTGCTCGACGGCGTCGGCCAGCCCCGGGCAGGGCACCTCGGTCACGTGCGCGTCCCGGGCGAATTCACGGATGAGCCCGCGCTGGTAGGGACTGCCGGTGGTCGCCGGGGTGGCCCAGATGGCGAAGGGGCCGCCGCCCGCGGCGGCCGGCTTGATCGCGGGCACCGTGCCGATGACCGGCAGGCCGGGCTCCAGTTCGGCCCGCAGGGCCGGAAGGGCGTGCACGGACGCGGTGTTGCAGGCGACGATCAGGGCGTCCGGCCGGTGGGCCGCGGCGGCGCGCGCCACGGCGAGCGCCCGCTGGGTCACGTCCTCGGGCGTGCGTGGCCCCCAGGGCATCGAACCAGGATCCGACGACACCACCAGATCGGCGTCGGGCCGAAGCCGGCGTACCGCGGCCGCTGCCGCGAGCAGGCCGATTCCCGAGTCCATGAGTGCGATCTTCACCCGGTCACCATAGTCGACCACCCTTGCGGCGCCGCCGGAGTGGGGCACACTTCGACGGATGAGCGCCATTGCCTGGATCGCCGTGGGTTCGCTGGTCGTGTGGGTCTGGCTGCTGCTGGGCCAGGGGTTCTTCTGGCGGACCGACCAGCGGCTGCCCGTGCGTACCGGGGCCGAGCCGGAGCGCTGGCCGTCCGTGGCCGTGGTCGTGCCCGCGCGCGACGAGGCCCAGGTCCTGCCGAGGAGCCTCCCGTCGCTGCTCGCCCAGGACTATCCCGGCGAGGCCGAGATCATCCTCGTCGACGACTGCAGCGGCGACGGCACGGGCGAGCTGGCCCGCGCGCTGTCCGTACGCTGCGGAGGGCTGCCGCTGACGGTGGTGTCGCCCGGTGAACCCGAGCCGGGCTGGACGGGCAAACTCTGGGCCCTGCGGCACGGGATGGCACTGGCCCGGCAGCGGAGGCCCGAGTTCCTGCTGCTGACGGACGCCGACATCGCGCATGAACCCGACAGCTTGCGCGAGCTCGTCGCCGCGGCGGGGGCCGAGGGCGCGGACGGCTTCGATCTGGTCTCGCAGATGGCCAGGCTCCGGGTGGCGAGCACTTGGGAGCGGCTGATCGTGCCCGCCTTCGTGTACTTCTTCGGGCAGCTCTACCCCTTCCGGCGGGTGAACCGGCGCGGGTCCCGGACGGCCGCCGCTGCGGGCGGCTGCGTACTGCTGCGTGCCGGAGCGGCCGAGCGTGCACGGCTTCCGGAGTCCATCCGCCAGGCGGTGATCGACGACGTGTCGCTGGCCCGCGCGGTCCGCCGTGCCGGGGGCAGGATCTGGCTTGGCCTCGCGGAGCGGGTGGACAGCGTACGGCCGTATCCAGGGCTGGCCGATCTGTGGCGGATGGTCTCGCGGAGCGCCTACGCACAGCTGCGGCACAGCCCTCTGCTGCTGGCGGGCACGGTGCTCGGGCTGGGCCTGGTCTATGTCGCGCCGCCCGCCACCGTGCTCGCCGGGCTGCTGACGGGCGACCCGGTGGCGGCATGGGCGGGCGGGGCGGCCTGGGCGGTGATGGCGGGGACGTACATGCCGATGCTGGGGTACTACCGGCAGTCGCTCTGGCTGGCGCCGCTGCTGCCCTTCACGGCGGTCCTCTATCTCCTGATGACGGTGGACTCCGCCGTGCAGCACTACCGGGGCCTCGGTGCGGCCTGGAAGGGGCGTACGTACGCCCGCCCCGAGGCCGCACCGGAACCCTGAGCCGGGCGCACGGACTGCGCTGGCGCCCCCGCTGCCGGACCGGCACCGGAGCCCTGAGCCCCGCCGGACGGCAGCGGGGCCCGGGAGGGTCACTTGCGTCCGGGGGTCCAGTTCATGCCCCACCCGTAGGCGGCGTCTATGGTCCGCTGCGGGCTCACACCGCGCTGGGGCACGAGATAGCGGGCCTCGCGCTGCACGGTGAGGTCTCCCCCGTTGCCCGTGATCAGAGCGAGGGCGCACACGGTGGAAGGCACGGTGCATTCGTCGAGAGAGAAGTCGATCGCCGCGCCGTTCTGCGGCTGGAGCGTCACCGTGGCGTGCAGATCGGCGAAACTCCGGGCGCCTTCGTAGATGGTGACGAAGATCAGAACACGGCGCAGCCGGTCCTTGTGGTCGAGGTTGACCGTGAGGTTCTCTCCGGAGGAGACGGCGCCGGTGCGGTCGTCGCCGTCCAGATGGATATAGGGCGGCTGGCGCAGAGATCCGAAGGCGTTTCCGAGCGCCTGCACAACTCCCTTGCTTCCGTCGGTGAGTTCGTACAGCGCGCAGAGATCGAGATCGAGGTCTCCGTGCATGGCGACCGCTCTGCCGAGTTTCGCGCCCCAGCCCTTGAACTGCTTGCGCACTTCCCAGTTGAGATTGACGCGCAGTACGCCGGTGGTGCCGCCCTGTTTCGAGAGCGAGACCGAGGGCGTTTCCTTCGTCAGCGTGACCTTGGTCAGCCTCACGGCCTGGGTGACGGGGGGCGCGGGCGGCGGCACGGGGGCCGCTTGGGGTGCGACGGGAGGCGCGGCTGGACGGGCAAGCGTCTGCGGGGGCGCCGGCTGGGGCTCGTTGACGGAGATGCCGAAGTCGGTCGCCAGGCCCGCGAGTCCGGTGTCGTAGCCCTGTCCCACCGCGCGGAACTTCCAGGCGCCCTGGCGCAGATAGAGCTCGCCGAGGATGAAGGCGGTCTCGACCGTCGCGTCGGCGCTCTCGAAGCGCGCGATCTCCGCGCCGTTCGCCGCGTCCACGATCCTCACGTAGAGGCCGGTCACCCGGCCGAAGGTCCCGCCGTCCGCCGAGGCCGCGACGACGACCCGGTCGATCGCCGGCTCCATGCGTCCGAAGTCGACCGCGAGGCTGTCCGTGACCCCGCCCCCGACGGTCCGCTTGCCTTCGTGGCGCACCGCGCCCGACGCGTGCGCCGGCTGGTTGTAGAAGACGAAGTCCGCGTCTGCGCGCACCTTCCCCGAGACGAGCAGGAGCGCCGAGGCATCCACGTCGGGCGTGCCCGGAGAGGCACGCCAGCCCAGTTCGACGCGCACGGCGCGGGCCGGCACCGCGACATTGGTTCCCTTTTGCATGGTCATGCTCGCCCCCATCACGAGTCCGGATGCCCGGAGAGTCTCCCGTCAACCTAATCCCCGGCCCACCTGTGAGCCCACAGTCCGGACAGGGTTCGCTCGCATCGGGGAAGCGGCCGGCTCAGAGCCCGTGAACCGGCTCCCCCGGTGTCACTGGCCTTCGCCGACGACCTCGACGGCGTCACCGAGGTTCGGGGCCGCGCCCCTGGCGAGTTCCCCGGCCTGCTCCAGGTCCGCGCTCTGCGCGACGACGAGGCGTACCGCCGATCCGGACACGGCGTCGCGTCGCAGAGTCGCCGCGGCGACCGGATACTGGGCGCTCACCGCATCGTAGGCGGCGACCGCCTCGGTGGGGAAACGGTCACCGAAGGCGCTCTCCACGAGGAGACCCGGCCCCGTGACCTTGAGGACCATCACTCCCGGGAGCGGCCGGTGGCTGCCGCCCTCGGCGGAGATGTCCTTGAACAGCGCCATCCCGCCCTTCATCCCGGCCGCGTCGACCTCGATCTGCCAGCGGTCGGCCTCTCCCTTCCACGGCGCGTCCTCGATGTCGGCGCCCTCGGCCCGGCCGTCGGCATCCAACGACCGCCACAGCGCCAGGACTTCGCGGGTGCGGGTCCTGTCCGCGACGACGGAGAAGGTGATGCCGCCCGCCGTGATCCGGCCGCTGGTCGCGTCGTTACGCGCGACGTACTCGCCCAGCTCGTCCGCAAGCTCCCTCACCCGGTCGGCCGGAGTGCCGTCCTCCAGGACCAGTGTGCCGGTGGATGTTCCGCTGAAGGGCAGGGTGTTGTTCTTGGTGGTGCGGATGTCCGCCACGTCCGGCGTGCCGGCCCAGCTCTCCTCGAAATCCTCGGCAAGTGCCGAGCCCTTGTCGATGGCGCAGCCTGTCAGGGAGGCCAGGCCCAGGACGAACGCGCCGATCCCTGTCGGCCACCGCGAGGCGTGTCGTCTCATTGCCGTCTCCTTCGAAGCGCGGGTACCGGGCCCGGACGGGCCGTCAGGTCCTCAGGTCCGGCCGTGGACGGCCGTTGTGACGCAGCCGGAGGCGGCGCCGGGGGTGCGAGCGCAGCACCGGGTGGAGGTTCCAGCCCTGCTCCGTGGCGACACGCAGGACGTAACCGGCCCCGGCACCCCGGAAATAGTGCGCCCCGAGTTCGAGTTCGCGGTGGAGCGGGGAGGTCTCCACCCGTCGGGTCTGCTTCTCGACGCGCCGGTCCACTCTCGCCCGGTAGTACGCCGAGTCGCCCTCCTTCAGCAACGCCACGGGGGTCACGCACCAGAGCGGGAGGAACGGCACCTGTCCCAGTGTGGCGTCGAATACCCGTACCGCGCCGTTCTCAGCCCGCGGCACCACGTAGACGATCAGCTGGGCCACCGCCGCCACCCCGGAGAAACCGATCGCGAGGAGGACCCACACCAGCCACCAGAACGGCAGGAACAACACGGTCAGGGGGATCAGCAGCCATCGCAGTGCCGCGGGGCGTACGGGCAGCGGCCCCCAGGCCGGGTCGTCGTCATGCACGGCGGTGTCGTCCCCCTCGGCTTCGCCATTCCCGACGGTACGCGGCCGAGCCTACCCGGCACGCTCCGCGGGGCCCGACCCCGCCCGCTCCGGGGGTTGGCCGCGACGATGTCCGCCGCGCCGCCCTGTGCATCGGGCGGCCAAAGGAGGCTCGGTGGCCACGAGTTCGGGCTCCGGGAACGCGCGGCGCAATTCACTCAGGGCGGCCCGGTATACGGTCGGACGCGTCGGGGAAATCATGGTCGCGCACGAGTCCCCGCGGGGAACGCGAATCACTCGGCCCGGGCCTTCCCGGCGCAGGGGGAAGCGGGACGGCATGGGGATCGGCCCGGGCGGGCGACGGGTCCGACGGTCGTGGCTTCCGCGCTCCCGCGATCAAAGCCTCCGCCGCGAGAGGGCGCGACTGTCGCCCTTTGTAGCCTCTCCGCCACTTCTCGTTAACCACGGGCCCTCCCACGGAAAAGCCTCCGCGTTAACGGAGGCATTAACGATTTTGACGGGTCGGGCACACAGAACCAGCGTAAAACGGATAACCACATGATTGGGACTCCCCAACCAGCACATCGTGGGCTTAACTTATGTGTCATGACCTCCCCCCGCTCCACCTACGGCAGCGGCTACTACGCCGCGCCGTCGTTCCCCGACACCCCGATCTACGACTCCCTGGTCGCCGAGCGGGGGACCCCTCAGATCGCACCGATCCGGGTCCCTGCCGCCTACGACACCGGGAACAGCTATCTGCCGGCCCTGCCGTCGGCGCTGCCCGCCCTGCCCGCGGCCCCGTCCCAGAACACCGGGTCCTACGGCTACCCGCAGCAGACGGCGCAGCCGCAGTACCAGAACGCGGGAATGCAGCAGGCGCCGATGATGCAGCCCGCACAGCTGCAGCACGCTCCCGCGCCGTACATCCCTCAGCAGCCCTCGGCCCCGCGCGGCTACCAGCAGCAGCCGCAGCAACAGCCCCAGCGCCCCGGCACCGGGTACGAGGCGATGCGCCCCGCCTCGCCGCGGCCGGCGCCGGCGCAGTCGCCGTACGAGGACCCGTACAACCGTCCGTACCAGGGCCGGGGGTACTGACCGGCGCTGCCGCACCCCGTTCGGCGGGGGGTCGGCTGGCAGGATGGGGGCATGCCTCCCGCAGTACTGAGCGCCGTGCGCGTCCACCCCGTCAAGTCGCTGGCCGCGTGCGCGGCCGACGAGGCCGTCGTCGAGCCATGGGGACTCGACGGTGACCGCCGCTGGATGCTGATCGACGGAGAGGGCAGGGTCGTCACCCAGCGTCAGCAGCCGCGCATGGCGCAGCTGTCGGCGCGGGTGCTGCCCGGCGGCGGGCTGTCGCTGTCGGCACCTGGGAGCAAGCCGCTGCGGGTGGAGGTGCCGGACCCGGGCCTCCTGCTCGTCGCGCAGCTCCACAGGAACAAGGTCGAGGTGGTGGAGGCCGCCGAGGCGGCACACGCATGGTTCAGCACGCGCCTCGGTGCGGAGGTCCGGCTCGTCCATCTCGACGCGCCGTCGCACCGCAGGCCCGTCGATCCGGCGTTCGGCCTGCCCGGCGAGACCGTGTCGCTGGCCGACGGTTTCCCGCTGCTGCTCACCACGCGCGCCTCGCTCGACGCCCTCAACTCGCTGATCGCGCGGGGCGTCCATCCTGACGAGGGCCCGCTGCCCATGAACAGGTTCCGGCCGAACGTGGTGGTGGACGGCACGGCGCCCTGGGCCGAGGACGACTGGAAGCGGATCACGATCGGGGAGGTCGTCTTCCGCGTGGTGAAGCCGTGCGGCCGGTGTGTCATCACGACCACCGACCAGCGGACGGCGGAGCGGGGGAAGGAGCCGCTGCGTACGCTCGCCCTCCACCGCAGGACGGGAAAGGACCTCCTTTTCGGCCAGAACCTGATTCCCGACGGCACCGGCGTGATCCGGGTCGGCGATCCGGTGCGGGTCCTCGGCTGACGGTCCGGACCTCGCGGCCGGGCGGAACTCGCGGCGTCGGCGGGAGTGTTGGCGGCGTGAGGTTGCTCTCTCTTCTCCGTCCGCGGACGTATTCGCCCTTCCTTCGGGTTATCACGGACAGGGAAGGGGGTGCATGACTGTGCGAGCGGTTCTGGGAATCCGGCGGTGGAGGCACAATCCGGTGTGCCGGCCCACCGACCGTCATGAGGCGTGGGTGGCGCTGGCGGCTCTGCTGGTGATGGTGCTGGCGGCGCCGTTGCTCGGCTGGATGTGCGGTTCGCTGACCGATGACGCGCTCCAGCGGGCGGTGCGCGCCCAGCACGCGGAGCGCCATCTCACCTCTGCCGTCGTGGTCCGTGAGTCCTCGGGCACGTCCCGTTTCGCCCGGGACCCCGAGACCGCCGTCACGGAGGAGTCCACCCGCACCTCGGTGGTGGCCGGGTGGCGCGCCCCCGACGGCACGGCGCGCACGGGCACGGTGTCGACCGCGTCCGGGGAGACCGCTCCCGGCACCCGGATCAAGATCTGGACGGACGAGAAGGGGCGGCCCGCGATGCGCCCCATGGACACTCCCACGGCCCACACCCACGCGGTGCTCGCGGGCATCGGTGTGACCCTGCTCGCGGGCGGTCTGACGGAGGTCGCGCGCCGGCTCGTGGTCTGGCGCATGACGCTGCGGCGCTACGCCCGGCTCGACCGCGCCTGGGCCGAAGTGGGACCGGACTGGGGCAGAACGGGTACCGGAAGCTGACCGGGAGCGCGTTCGTCCCCCTCCTGTCCGGCCCGGCAGGGTGCTTCAGCGGCCGACCCGTCAACTCGCGCCCGCCATGCGCGCTACGGTGGACCGGCCCGCCCGAGTTCCTCGGCAGGCGGAGCGGCGGTCTGCCGGAGGACGGACGGACCGCGCACATGCGGACGGGCACGAGGCAGCGCACACAGCACGAGGTGGGGGCACAGCAGCACCATGGCACAGGGCACGGTCCAGGTGACGCACACCGGCACATCGCGATGGCGTCGCCGCACGGGCGAATACGCTTCCCTCACCGCTGCCCTGGAGGCCGCCGCGGACGGTGACGTGCTCACCGTCGCCCCCGGCACCTACCGGGAGAATCTCGTCATCAGCCGGGCGGTGACCCTGCGCGGCCCCGAGGGTTCCTCGGGCTCCGTACGGATCGCGCCGGCCGACGGGGTGCCCCTGACGGTCCGTGCCTCCGCCGTCGTCCAGGACCTGCACGTGGAGGGCCAGGACTCGGCCGCCCCCGCCCTGCTGGTCGAGGAGGGCGCGCCCGAACTGACGGATCTGCGTATCGTGACGAGGTCGGCCGCGGGCCTGGAGGTGCGGGGCGCGGCCCGGCCGACGGTCCGCCGCTGCACCGTCGACAATCCGGCCGGTGTGGGCATCGCCGTACTCGACGGAGCCGGCGGCGTGTTCGAGGAGTGCGAGATCGTCTCGGCCGGGCAGTCCGGTGTCTCCGTGCGCGACGGCGCGCATCCGCGCCTGGAGCGCTGCCGCGTGCACCACTCCTCGGGCGCGGGCCTGAGCGTGACCGGTGAGGGCAGCGGCCTGGAGGCGGTGGGCTGCGAGGTGTACGAGATCAAGGGCAGCGGGGTGCAGGTCACCTCGCGCGGCGCGGCGCACCTCACGGACTGCACGGTGCACCGCACCTCCGCCGACGGGGTCACCCTGGACACCGACGCGGTCCTCACGCTCGCCGACTGCGACATCCACGACATCCCGGAGAACGCGGTCGATCTGCGCTCCCGCTCGGTACTGACCCTGACCCGCTCCACCGTGCGCAGGTTCGGCCGCAACGGCCTCTCGGTGTGGGACCCGGGCACCAGGGTCGACGCCAACCAGTGCGAGATCCACGACAGCACGGGCGACTACCCGGCGGTCTGGGTCAGCGACGGCGCCACCGTCATACTCGACTCGTGCCGCGTCCACGACGTGCCCGACGCTCTCTTCGTCCTCGACCGGGGCTCGCGCGCCGATGTCGTGGACAGCGATCTCTCCCAGATCCGCAACACGGCGGTCTCGGTGAGCGACGGGGCCACCGCCCAGCTCGACGACTGCCGCATCCGCGAGGCGTCGACCGGTGCGTGGTTCCGCGACCACGGCAGCGGCGGCACGCTGAACAACTGCACGATCGACGCGGCGCAGACCGGTGTCATCGTCACCAAGGGCGCCGACCCGACCATCGAGCGGTGCACGGTCACCTCGCCCGCGGAGGCCGGTTTCTACGTCTCGGCCGAGGGCCGGGGCACCTTCGACAGCTGCCGGGTCACGGGGAGCGAGGGTTACGGCTTCCACGTCATGGACGGCTGCCGCTCCACCCTGACCCGCTGCCGGACCGAGCGGTGCGCACGCGGCGGTTACGAGTTCCCGGAGGGCTCCGCGCACGGCGACGGGCACACGGGCGGTCCGGTGGCCCAGGACTGCACCAGTGACGAGAGCGGTCTGCGCGGTGCGGCGCCCACGCAGCCGCCCACGGTCCTGACGGCGACGCAGACCACGCCCGGGCTGCTCGGGGCGATGCCCGGGCAGCGGACGGCCGAGCCCGCCGCCGCGCCTCCGGTGCCCGCCGAGCCGGTCAGGGACTCCGCCGCCGTGCTCGGTGAACTCGACGCCCTGGTGGGCCTGGACAGCGTCAAGCGCGAGGTGCGGGCGCTGACGGACATGATCGAGGTGGGCCGCCGCCGGAAGCTGGCCGGTCTGAAGGCGGCCTCGGTGCGCCGGCATCTGGTCTTCACCGGCTCCCCCGGCACGGGCAAGACGACGGTGGCCAGGCTGTACGGCGAGATCCTGGCCTCGCTCGGTGTGCTGGAGCACGGCCATCTCGTGGAGGTGTCCCGGGTCGATCTGGTCGGCGAGCACATCGGTTCCACGGCCATCCGCACGCAGGAGGCGTTCGACCGGGCGCGCGGCGGGGTGCTGTTCGTCGATGAGGCGTACGCCCTGTCGCCCGAGGACTCCGGCCGCGACTTCGGCCGGGAGGCCATCGACACGCTGGTGAAGCTGATGGAGGACCACCGGGACGCGGTGGTGGTCATCGTGGCCGGCTACACCCACGAGATGGAGCGCTTTCTCACCGTCAACCCCGGTGTGGCGTCCCGCTTCTCCCGGACCATCACCTTCAGCGACTACGAGCCCGAGGAGCTGCTGCGGATCGTCGGGCAGCAGAGCGAGGAGCACGAGTACAGCCTGGCGGACGGGACCGGGGAAGCGCTGCTCAAGTACTTCACGGCGCTTCCCAAGGGCCCGGCCTTCGGTAACGGCCGGACAGCCCGCCAGACCTTCGAGTCCATGGTCGAGCGGCACGCGGGCCGGGTCGCCCAGCTCAGCGAGCCGAGCACGGACGACCTGACCATGCTCTACCCCGAGGACCTTCCCGCGCTGCCCTGAGCCTCGGCGCCCGCCCCCTGGACACCGCCGGCCGCCTGCTGCGGCACGACGGGCCCGAGCCGCTCCAGGAGCGCGGCGCGCTCCACGGCGAAGACCGGGTCGGCCTGGTAGTCGGAGTGCCCCAGGACCGGTTCGGGGAGCGGGAGTTCGGGCGTCCGGCCGTAGGCGAGCGGGTCCTTGAGCGGGCCGCGGTCCACCTCCGGGCCCTGCCCCTCGTCGATCCTGACCGGCCCGCCGATCGGGTCCGTCGCACGCCAGAGGTTGCGCCAGCAGTGCACGGACCTGTCGAGCCCTTCCAGGGCCGCCGGGCCGAAGTACGCGGGGAACCACCGCCCGTACAGCCGCTCGATCGGAGAGCCGTAGGTGAGCAGCGCGACCCGGCGCCTGGCCGTGTCGGGAAGCTGCCAGACCGCGGCAGCGGCCAGCACACTGCCCTGGGAGTGGCCGGAGATGACGAGCCTGCCACGGGTGCTCCCCGTCCAGGCACACATCCGGGACGAGAGGTCGGGGACGGCGCGCTCGGCGTAGCAGGGCGGTGCGAAGGGGTGGGCGGCGCGCGGCCAGAACGTGCCGACGTCCCAGAGGATGCCGATGGTGCGCCTCGCCGAGGCGTCCCGGTAGGCGCGGCGGCCGCAGGTGACGAGCACGATGACGCCGAACCCTATGAGCCAGGAGCCGGTCGCCTGGGCCGCCTCGGCGAACGACTCGACGAACGGGGCCGTACCGTCCATGGCCAGCCCGGGGACCTCGCCGGTGAGCCAGGACCCGGTCACCGCCGCGGCCCCGAGCAGCAGCGTGGCGGCGGAGAGCAGGCCGAGGATCCCGGGTGCGGAGTCGGTGAGGGCGGCGGCGGCCCTGATGCGCGCGATCTGTCCGGTGCGGCCGGGCTCGGGGTGCTTCTCCGCGTACTCCGCCTCGATCACGGGTCCCAGCCGGCGGGCGCGCCGCACGGTGTGCACCGCCAGCCAGACGACGGGCACGAGCAGGAGCAGCAGCAGGACCGGGATGACGGCTGCCTGCCAGCTGAGGAGCACCGGCGGGCCCGCTATGGCGGAGTCCGCGCCCATGCCGGGTGTGCCGGGACCGTCGAGCCAGTCGGCGATGCGCTGGGACATTCCCCCGGACATCACACCGCCGAGCGCGCAGGCCAGCATCGCGACGGCGGGGCCGCCGAGTCCGCGCAGGGTGGTGCGCGGCTCGGGTGTGCGCCGGTACAGGGTCAATGCCACCGCGGCGAGTACGACGACGAGCACGCCCTGGCCGAGGGTGAGGACACGGAAGGCCGTCTCGCCGGGCAGGGTTCCCGAGGACGTCCAGCCGGTTCGCGACCATCCGGCGTACACCACACCGGTGGCGAGCAGGGCCAGGGCGGCGCCGGGGAGGTAGGTGATGACGGCACGGTCGAGCAGGTTGTCGACGCGCCGCTCGCTGCGCCCCCGGTGGCAGACGACCGCGACGACGAAGAGGGCGCAGAGGACGAGGGCTGCCTCGAAGAGGACTCCGATCACCGCGGGTACGGGGCTGTCGACGGCCCGGTCGTGCCGGGCCGCCGCTCCCCCGACGGTGGCGGCGACCGTGAGGAATCCGGCCGCGGTGTGCGCGGCGCGCAGCCGGGCCACCAGCCTGCGGCCGTACCAGAAGCCGGGCCGGCCGAGGGCCGGGCGGACCAGCGGTGTGGCCGTTTCCTCCGCCTCCTCGGCCTCGGCGGCTTCGGCGTCCGGTTCGGTCTCCTCCTCCCAGGTGAGGGGGCGCTGGGCCTCGTAGGCGCTCCAGGTGCGGTTGGACAGGTACCAGAGCAGTCCCACCACGGCGACGGGCACGAGCGCGGCGACGGAGAGCCGGCGGCCGGGCTGGGAGAACCACCCGCCCTGTTCGGTGGAGAGGAAGCCCAGCCAGGAGCGCCGGCCGGCGCATCCGGGGGTGCCCGCGCACTGCCAGGCCACCAGGTCGAGCGCGACCTCGCAGACCGCGGCGGTCAGGAGCACGGTGAGGCTGAGCGCGACCAGCCTGACCAGCACCCCGTACAGCCGGACCGCGCCGGTGCGGCTCCGGGCGGTGGGGCGCATCCAGTGGGCGAGGTTGACCACCATGAACGGGAGCAACAGGAGCCAGAGGGCCCGGGAGCCGTTGCCGGAGGTGAGGTTGGACCAGCAGTAGGCCTCGGCGACCGGCCCTTCCCGGTGACGCTCCGGGTGGTGCTCGGCCCCCACGTCCTCGGTGCGCCGGTAGATCGCGGCCGTGGTGTCACCGGTGATCCTGGTCGTGCGCGGATCGCCGAGCATCTCCTGCGGGGTGGCTCCGCCGACGCCGTGGACGAGCAGTTCCAGCGCGGCGCCACTGCCGGGCGCGGCCTGGGGGGCAGGGGCCAATTCGGTGGCTCACTCTCTGGACCGTCCGGCGCACGGCCGGCGGGAGGGGGACGGCTGGGGGTTCCGGGCTGATGCCCAGTCACCACCATCGCGGACGGAAGGCACCCGTCGCACGGGCTCTCACCGAATCTCCCCAGTGAACCGGCCCGCGACACTGCGTGGCAGGATGAGGACGTCCCGCAGGGCGGCTGCCGGACCGTGCGCACCACAGAGGGAAGGACCGGGCCCGGCCTTGAGCGAGAATCAGAACCTGCTCGCCGAGCAGCGGCGCGCCCTCATTCTCGACGATGTGCGCAAGCGCGGCGGGGTCAGGGTCAACGAGCTGACCCGCAAGCTCAGCGTCTCCGACATGACCATTCGCAGGGACCTGGACGCGCTGGCGCGTCAGGGGGTCATCGAGAAGGTGCACGGCGGGGCCGTCCCGGTCGTCGAGGCGAGCACGCACGAGCCCGGCTTCGAGGCCAAGTCGACGCTGGAGCTGAGCGCCAAGGAGGACATCGCGCGCACGGCGGCCACCATGGTCGTGCCGGGCAGCGCGATCGCGCTCTCGGGCGGTACGACGACGTTCGCGCTGGCCCGTCATCTCGTCGACGTACCGGGCCTGACGGTGGTGACCAATTCGGTGCGGGTCGCCGATGTGTTCCACGGCGCGCAGCGTCCGACGGCGGCGGGCGGGGCGCGGGCCGGGGCGGCCACGGTGGTGCTCACGGGCGGGGTCCGCACGCCCTCGGACTCGCTCGTCGGTCCGGTCGCCGACCGCGCGATCGACTCGCTCCACTTCGATGTGCTGTTCATCGGGGTGCACGGGATCTCGGTCGAGGCCGGTCTCTCCACGCCGAATCTCGCGGAG
Organism: Streptomyces sp. NPDC002125; assembly: GCF_053593715.1. Taxonomy (NCBI): domain Bacteria; kingdom Bacillati; phylum Actinomycetota; class Actinomycetes; order Kitasatosporales; family Streptomycetaceae; genus Streptomyces; species Streptomyces sp. NPDC002125. Next base: position 46,016 of record NZ_JBSFDD010000026.1, read on the forward strand.
GCCGAGACGAACCGCCGTCTCGTACGTGCCGCGCGGCGGGTCGTGGTGGTCGCCGATCACACCAAGTGGGGGACGGTGGGGCTGAGTTCCTTCGCCGGGCTCGACGAGGTGGACGCCTTCGTCACGGACGCGGGCCTGCCGGACGAGGTCCGGGAGGAGATCGAGGAGCATCTGCCGGGCCTGACGGTGGCGGGCGGCTCCCCGGACGCGTAGCCGGCGGCTCGCCTTCCGCTCCGCGTAGCGCGGGCGCCGGGACGTCCTAGGATCGATGTGTGGCCGTATTCCGCATCGAGCGCTTCACTCCCCTCCCCGCCGCCGAGGCGTGGCGGCGGGTGACCGACTGGGAGCGGCACGGGGGCACGGTTCCGTTCACCTCGGTCACCGTCCCCACGGGGCTGCCCACCCGGGCCGGGACGGTCTTCGTGGCGCGGACCGGTGTGGGGCCGCTGGGCTTCGACGATCCGATGGAAGTGGTGCGGTGGACGCCGCCGGCCGCGGGCCGGGCGGGGCTGTGCCAGTTGGAGAAGCGGGGTTCCGTGGTGCGCGGCCGGGCCTCGATCGACGTGTGCCCGACGGGTTCGGGCTCGCATGTGATCTGGGTCGAGGAGGTCCGGGTGAAGCTGCTCCCCGGCTGGGGCGACCCCCTGCTGGCGCGCGCCGGGCGGCGGGTCTTCGGCCGGGTGCTCGGCGTCCTGCTGGACGACTAGGACGGCCTGCGCCCGGGGCGGGACCGGACGCCGGCCGGGCTCCGCGTCCGGCTCAGGGCCAGACGCCGGTGGCCAGGAAGTGGTCGATGGTCTCGGTGTACGGCCGGATGTCCATGCCCTGCCGGCTCAGCCACTCGTCGGAGTAGTACTTGTCGAGGTAGCGGTCGCCCGGGTCGCAGAAGAGGGCGACGACGCTGCCGGTGCTGCCCCGCTCCACCATCTCGGCGACGAGCCTCAGGGCGCTCCACAGCCCGGTGCCCGTGGAGCCGCCCGCCTTGCGGCCGATGGCGCGCTCCAGCACCCGTACGGCCGCGACACTGGCCGCGTCGGGCACCTTCATCATGCGGTCGATGGCTCCGGGCACGAAGCTCGGCTCCATGCGCGGTCTGCCGATGCCCTCGATGCGCGACCCGCAGTCGCTGGTCGCCTGCGGGTCGCCGTGGACCCAGCCGTCGAAGAAGCAGGAGTTCTCCGGGTCGGGTACGCAGATCCGCGTGTCGTGCTGCATGTAGCGGACGTAGCGCCCGATGGTCGCGGACGTGCCGCCGGTCCCGGCGGTGGCGACGATCCAGGCGGGCTCCGGATACCGCTCCAGCCGCAGTTGCTGGTAGATGGATTCGGCGATGTTGTTGTTGCCCCGCCAGTCGGTGGCGCGTTCGGCGTAGGTGAACTGGTCCATGTAGTGCCCGCCGGTCTCGGCCGCGAGGGCGGCCGACTCCTCGTACAGACGGCGTGAGTCGTCGACGAAGTGGCACTGGCCGCCGTGGAATTCGATCAGGCGGCACTTCTCGGGGCTGGTCGTCCGGGGCATCACCGCGACGAACGGCACGCCGATCAGCTTCGCGAAGTACGCCTCCGAGACGGCGGTCGAGCCGCTGGAGGCCTCGATGACCGGCTTGCCGCGGCGGATCCAGCCGTTGCAGAGCCCGTAGAGGAAGAGCGAACGGGCCAGCCGGTGCTTCAGGCTGCCGGTGAGATGTGTCGACTCGTCCTTGAGGTAGAGGTCGATGCCCCAGTGCTCGGGCAGCGGGAAGCGGAGGAGGTGGGTGTCCGCCGAACGGTTGGCGTCCGCCTGGACCTTGCGTACGGCTTCCTTGAGCCAGGCCCGGTAGTCCGGATCGCTGCGGTCGACGTCCAGGGTTTCCATGACGCCGCCGTCAGGTCTGTTGCCACTGGTGTCCATCGGCGCTCTCCTTCGGGTGACGTCCTGCTCCGCGACTCCCACGATATTCCCCCCACCTGCGCAAACGTTTACTTTGATGGCCCATAGCCCTCCCTTGGCCCAGGGCTGCGGCTCCCGCGCGGTCCGGGAGCCGTACGCCGGAGGAACCGGATCCCGAGGCGGCCTGGTGCGCGCGCCCCGCGCGGGGCAGACTTGCAGAAGTCTGCACAAGGGGGGCGAAGTCGCCATGGCCGAGACGGAATTCAGCGCGGTGGAGTACGGCACGGCGGAGTTCAGCGCGAGCGACGTGCGGATCCGCCGGTGGGCACGGTCGCTCACCAGAGCGGGCCAAGTGATCATCAAGGACGGCAGGCTCGCGCTGCTGACGAGCAACGGACGCGAGATCGCCAGTGCCCCGGTGACGGCGGTGAGCGCCGGGAAGCCGTGGTTCGCCGCCGCAGGCTCGGCGGTCGCGCGCATCAACGGGGTGCGCTACCGGCTGACCATGGGCCAGCGCAACCGCAGGCCGGGCGGCGCCGTGCCGGTCCGGCGGTTCCTGGAGGCGCTGAGGAGTCCGGCGGGGCGCCGGAGCTGACGCTACGGTGCGGTGCGGGCACCGCGAGTTGCGGAGCCCAACCCCCTGAGTCACGCTGGTCACACGTCACTGATGGTGCACCGGCGGTGACAGCGGAAGCAGCCCCGCCGGGAGCCGTTCAGGGCGGACCACGCATGACCAGAAACAGCAGTCAGCCATCTGCTGGATCCGTTCCTTCGTCTTCTTCCGGACCTATTTCGGGGAGTCGCAGCCGTGATCAGCGAGCCAAGCAGGCACTGCGCGGTGGAGCTCAAAGCTCTGCCGTCGCGGATCGGTCAGGTCCGCAGGATAATTTCGGCGCAACTGCGCTACTGGCATCTCGATCCTCTGATCGACCAGGCAGCGCTCGGTGTCACCGAACTGCTGACCAATGTCCACCGGCACGCACAGCCGGACAAATCATGCACCGTCGAGATCGAGCTGCTGCTCGACCGGCTGACGGTCTCCGTCCACGACCACGACCCCCGGCTGCCGACCGTGTGCGACGCCGATTTCTCCGCCACCTCCGGGCGGGGACTGGCGATGATCGCCGCGGTCAGCGAGAGCTGGGGCGTACGACCGAGCGATGACACCGGGAAGGTCGTGTGGTTCACCCTGCCCGCGCCTTCCTTCACCACCGCTCTCCCCCCTCTCCCGGTGTACGGGTCGACGACCGACGGGCCGTTCGACTCGGTCCCAGGAGGGCTCCTGGAGCCTGCGGCAGCACGGATCCGGGCCCGGTCGGCCGTCGTCGGCTGACGGGAGCGGGGCGGCGCTCCGTACGGAACGCGCACGGGAGCGCGTCGATCGCGAACGGGTCGACGCGCTCCCGCGTTTCCACGGCTCCGCCGTCACGACGGGCCGTCGCCGTACGGGCCGCCCTTGTCGTATGGGCCGCCCTTGTCGTACCGGCCGTAGGGCTCGTCCAGGACGGAGAGCCTGCGCCAGTACTCGTCCTCGTCGATCTCGCCCGCGGCGAACCGCCGGCCCAGGAGGCCGATCGGCGACTGCTCGCCGGGCGGGCCGCCCCGGCGGACGTCGTGCGGCTGCTGCCAGGGGGCGGGCCGGCCGCGCCAGACGGTGCGGCGCAGCAGCGCGACGACGCCGATGACGACGGCCGCCCAGATGAACGGGAAGAAGAGGATCCAGGGCCCGGGTCCTCCGGTGTACGCCAGGGTGTTCATCTCGGTCAGCTCCTCGGTCGGGGTCGGTCCGCTTCCTTTCGTCTACGAGCCTGTCTCCGGGAGGGGGTCCGGGGCGTCGTACGGGTGGCGGCAGTCCGCGTACACCGGCGGGAGTACGTCCTGGCCGGGGCCTGCTCCCGGGCTGCGCACCGGGCTCCGAAGACTCCGCGCCTGCCCACGACCAGGTGGCGGTCGCAGCCTGGACCGACCCGGTGGACCTCAGCCCGTACGTCCTCCGGGGACGTGCGGACCGGTCAGGCCAGTGCGGCCAGCGGGTCGTCGAGCACCGGCTGCCAGGCCAGTTCGGCGGCGCCCACGAGGCTGTTGTGGTCCAGCGTGCAGGCCAGGATCGGCACGCTGCCGCTGCGGCCCCACAGGCTGCGGTCCGCGACCACCGCGCGCAGGCGTTCGGGGTCGGCTTCCAGGAGGTCGCGGTGGAGTCCCCCGAGGATGATCCGGTCCGGGTTGAGGATGTTGACCAGCCCGGCGAGGCCGAGGCCGAGCCGGTCGATCAGTTCCTCGGCGGCAGCCCGTACCTGCGGGTCGCCGTACTCGGCGCGCAGCAGGTCGCCCGACTGCTTGAGCAGCGACTCCTCGGGGCCCGGCTCGCGGCGGGCGGCGGTCAGGAAGGCCAGGGGGTCCGTCTCGACGTCGAGACAGCCGCGCCCTCCGCAGTGGCAGGGGCGGCCCTCGGGGTTCACCGTGAGGTGGCCCACCTCCAGGGCCAGGCCTGAACTCCCGCTGTGCAGACGGCCGTCCAGGACGAGCGCACCGCCCACGCCGCGGTGTCCCGTGGCGACGCACAGGAGGTGCTGGGCACCGCGGCCCGCGCCGTGCCGGTGCTCGGCGAGCGCGGCGAGGTTGACGTCGTTCGCGGTGAAGGCGGGTCCGGCGATGCCCGCGTCACGCACGCATGCGGCGAAGATCTCCCGCACGGGTGCGCCGGCCGGCCAGGCGAGATGCAGGGGGTTGAGCGCCGTGCCCTCGGGTTCCGCGACGGCGGAGGGAACAGCGAGCCCCGCGCCGACGCAGCGCAGTCCGCTGTCGCGGAGGAGCCGGGCACCTGCGTCGACGACCTCGCCGAGCACCTGAGCGGGGTCGGCCATGACGGCGACGCAGCCGGGAGCGGTCGCGACGATCCGGCCTCCGAGCCCCACCAGCGCGGCCCGGAAGCCGTCGGAGTGCACCTGCGCGGCGAGCGCGACCGGGCCGCTGTCGAGGACGGAGAGCCGGTGCGAGGGGCGGCCCTGCGAACCGGCCGCGGAACCGGGGCTGGAGTCGACCTTGATCAGCCCGAGCGCTTCGAGCTCCGCGGCCACCGCTCCGGCGGTGGCGCGGGTGACGCCGAGCTCCGCCGTGAGCACGGCGCGGGTGGGGGCGCGCCCGGTGTGCACGAGCTCCAGGGCGGGCCCGAGCGCGCTGCGGCCCCTCTCCAACTTCGTCCGCGTGGTGGTCGACTTGCCGTTCATGGGGGCGAGTCTCCCATGATCCGGAGCCGTTGCCGACGCTCCGGCATCGCTCGGCGTTCACCGGGAGGTCACAGGGGCATCCGTCTTGCGTACGCCGTCCTGACGCCTCTATGCTCACTTTGTGCCGCAACTAAACAAACTGCGGACGGCCCTGTCGGGGGGATCTGGCGGAGACACCGCCCCACCCCCGTCCGCACGCCTCCGTACCGCGCTGACCGTGTTCTTCGCCCTCGACGGCTTCCTGTTCGCAGGCTGGGTGGTCCGTATCCCGGCCATCAAGCACCAGACGGGCGCCACCGCCTCCACCCTCGGTCTCGCCCTGCTGGGCGTGTCGGCGGGGGCGGTGATCACGATGATGCTGACGGGCAGGCTCTGCAGGCGTTACGGAAGCCATGCCGTCACGGTGGTCTGCGGTGTGCTGCTGTCGCTGAGCATCGCCCTTCCCGCACAGACGGGTTCGGCCCTCACCCTGGGCCTCGTGCTGCTGCTCTTCGGCGCCGCGTACGGCGGGATGAACGTCGCGATGAACAGCGCGGCCGTCGATCTGGTCACCGCCCTTCGGCGCCCGGTGATGCCCAGCTTCCACGCCGCGTTCAGCCTGGGCGGCATGGCGGGCGCCGGGCTCGGCGGACTCGTCGCGGGCAGCCTCTCCCCCGCGACCCACCTCTTCGCCCTCACCGGCGTCGGGCTCCTCGTCACCGCGGTGACCGGGCCCGTACTGCTGAGCAGCCGGGCCGCCGCCACGCCCCTTCCGGAGCGGTCGGCCGGCACCCCCGAGAAGCCGCGGCGGATGAGTGCCCAGGCACGGCGGATCGTGGTGCTCTTCGGCGTCATCGCCCTCTGTACGGCGTACGGCGAGGGCGCGCTCGCCGAGTGGGGCGCTCTGCACCTCAGCCAGGACCTGGACGCGAACGCCGGTCTCGCCGCCGCCGGATACTCCCTGTTCGCGCTGACGATGGCCATAGGCCGGCTCAGCGGCACCACCCTGCTCGAGCGCTTCGGGCAGACCCGCACGCTCGTGACGGGCGGGGTGATCGCGGCGGCCGGCATGCTGCTCGGCGCGCTCGCCCCGACCGTCTGGCTCGCCCTGGTCGGCTTCGCCGCCGCCGGCCTGGGCCTGGCCAACATATTTCCGGTCGCGGTCGGCAGGGCGGGCGCGCTGGCGGGCCCGAGCGGGGTGGCCGCCGCCTCGACGCTCGGCTACGGCGGGATGCTCCTGGGGCCGCCGGTGATCGGCTTCCTCGCCGACTGGATCTCGCTCCCGGTGGCGCTCGTGACGGTGACGGTGCTCGCCGCGACGGCGGCGGTACTGGGCTACGCGGCCCGCAACGCGACGAGCAGCTGAACGGTTGAGCTGACCTACCCGGTTCCTCCGCCTCTCGCCGCCCTCCCGGTGCCCGTGCGGACAGGCGCGCCGGGGTGGTTCTCGCGGCTGGTGGACGGTCCCGGCCGTGGCCGCTCGGCGCACCCTCAGGGTGCCTGACGGTTCTGGCACAATCGCGGGCGTGGAGATATCGGAGCACCTGTCATCCCTGTCCGCGGAAGGCCGTTCACTCGCCTCCGCCGCCCGCGAGGCGGGACCGGACGCACCTGTCCCGACGTGCCCGGACTGGCGGGTACGCGACCTCCTGCGGCACACCGGAGTGGTGCACCGCTGGGCGACCGCTTTCGTCGTGGAGGGGCATCGGACGTACCGCGCCGAGGGCGGGGAGCCCGATCTGGACGGTGACGCGCTGCTGGACTGGTTCACCGAGGGCCATGGCCTGCTGGTCGAGGCGCTGGGAGCGGCGCACGCCGACCTGGAGTGCTGGACGTTCTTCGCCGCCCCGTCCCCGCTCGCGTTCTGGGCCCGCCGGCAGGCGCACGAGACAAGGATCCACCGGGTGGACGCCGAGTCGGCGCGCGGCGGCCCGCTGACGCCCGTGGCACCGCTCCACGCGGTGGACGGAATCGACGAACTGCTGGCCGGCTTCCACTCCCGGGCCAAGAGCCGGGTCCGCTCCGGCTCCCCTCGCACGCTCAGGGTGCGGGCCACGGACACGGACACGGCGTGGACCGTGCACCTGTCCGCCGAACCTCCCCGGACGGTACGCGGCGCGGAGCCGGGAGCACCGGCGGACTGCACGGTGGAGGGGCCCGCCCAGGACGTGCTCCTGGCCCTGTGGAACCGCGTTCCGCTCTCGTCCGTCGAGCTGTCGGGTGACCGTGATGTCGCCATGCTCTGGGCCGAGAACTCGGCGGTCATCTGACCGCGGGGGGGCTCGCCGGATTCCTGTCCGGGCTCCCGTTCCCGCCGGTCGCGGTCAGGCGCTGCCCAGCATCCTTGTCAGCACCGCACGCTGGAGGGGCAGGGCGTCCGCGTGGCGGGACCGGCCCTCGTCCGTCAGCTCGACGCGCACACCGCGGCGGTCCTCGCTGCATATCGCGCGGCGTACGAGACCGTCCTTCTCCAGCCGTGCCACGAGTCGCGACAGCGCGCTCTGGCTGAGATGGGCCCGGGACGCGATCTCCTGGACGCGGAGACAGGCGGCGTCACCCACCCCACTCTCCACGAGGATGTCCAGCACCTCGAAGTCACTGGCCCCCAGGCCGTGTCCGTCGAGCGCGCGGTCGAGCTCGCCCAGCGTCCTGGCATGCAGCGCGAGCAGGTCACGCCACTCCTCGACGAGCGCCCGCTCGGACTTCTTCGCAGCCATGGCGGAACGCTAGCAGAGGCACACGTGGTAGATGCACGGGAATCAGATGCATGTGCACTCATATGGGGCGCGGGCGGAAATGCCCTGCCTTGCGGCTTGCCCAGCCGTGCCGGTTCTTGTACTCGGCCCGGCGGCCCGGTCGTGCCATCTTCCGTGCCCGGCCCGTCGCCGGTCGGTCGAGTGCTCACTCAGCCCAGCCAGCCGGGCCGTACGAGCCCCGACTCATAGGCCAGCACCACGAGTTGCGCCCGGTCGCGGGCGCCGAGTTTGACCATGGCACGGCTGACATGCGTCTTCGCGGTGAGCGGGCTGACGACGAGCCTGCGGGCGATCTCCTCGTTGGAGAGGCCGATGCCGACCAGGGCCATGACCTCCCGCTCACGTTCGGTCAGTTCGTCCAGGACCGTGGTCGATGCGGGCTCCTTGGAGCGGGCGGCGAACTCGGCGATCAGTCTCCGGGTCACCCCGGGGGAGAGGAGGGCGTCCCCGTCCACCACCGCGCGCACGGCCCGCAGGAGTTCATCCGGTTCGGTGTCCTTGACCAGGAACCCGGAGGCTCCGGAGCGGATGGCCTCGAAGACGTACTCGTCGAGCTCGAAGGTGGTGAGCATGACCACCTTCACCTCCCCCAGGGCGGGGTCACCGGTAATGGCACGGGTCGCGGCCAGACCGTCCAGCTTCGGCATCCGGATGTCCATGAGCACCGTGTCGGGGCGCAGTTCGCGTACGAGGCGTACGGCCTGTGCGCCGTCGGCGGCCTCGCCCGCGACCTCGATGTCCGGCTGCGCGTCCAGGAGGGCCCTGAACCCCGCGCGGACGAGCGACTGGTCGTCCGCGAGCAGTACGCGGATCACGGCGCCTCCTCCCTCTCCGCCTCGTCCGGCGAGGCCCCTGGACGCAGCGGAAGTTCCACGGTGACCCGGAAGCCGCCGTCGGGCCGGGGTCCGGCGTCGATCGTGCCACCCAGCGCGGCGGCCCGCTCCCGCATGCCGATGAGCCCGTTCCCGCTGCCGCCCGCGTCGTCGCCCGTGGCGGGCCCCTCGTCGTCGACCGACAGCCTGATGTGCGAACCCTCGTGGGTGATCCGGACGAGGGCGGTTCGCGATCCGGAGTGCCGCACCACGTTGGTCAGCGCCTCCTGCACGATGCGGAAGGCCGCGAGGTCGGCCCCCGGCGGCACCGGCCCCGGGGCCCCGTCCCGCTCGACGGTCACGGTGAGGCCCGCCCCGGCGGCCTGGTCGACGAGTTCGGGCAGGCGGTCGAGGCCGGGGGCGGGGGAACGGGGGGCGTCGCCCGGGGTACGGAGGTTCTCCAGGACCTGGCGCACCTCGCCGAGGGCTTCCTTGCTGGCGGACTTGATCGTGGTCAGGGCCGTGCGGGCCTGTTCGGGGTCGGCGTCGAGCAGGGCCAGCCCGACCCCGGCCTGGACATTGATGACGGAGATGCTGTGGGCCAGGACGTCGTGGAGTTCGCGTGCGATACGCAGCCGCTCCTCGTCGGCCCGCCGCTTCTCCGCCGCCGCGCGCTCCGCGCGGGCCGCCGCCCACTGCTCGCGGCGCAGCCGGAGCAGTTCCGCCGCGGCGACGATCGCCGCGACCCAGGCCGTGACGACCACCTCCTGCGCCCAGGGGGCAGGGCCGTCGCCGTCCGGCGGCAGCCATCGGTACAGCCAGTGCGCGGCGAGCAGATGCCCCGCCCACAGCCCGCCCAGCGACCACCATGCGGCCTTGCGGTGCCCCGAGACGATGGCGCTGAAGCAGCCGACGGCCACGGCGAGGAAGACCGGGCCGTACGGATAGCCGAGCCCGAGATAGACCAGCGTCGCGGCCGACGTACCGGTAACGGCGAGGACGGGGTGGCGATGACGCATCAGCAGTACGGCGACCGCCGCGAACAGCAGCAGCCCGGCGACGATGCCGAGCGGCTCCCTGTCCTGACCGTGGGCGGCGACGTGCGTACCGACCATCACGATCACTCCGAGCACGATGGTCGAGGCCCACGGAATCCGGTCCCCTCGCCGGTCGGGATCCCCGAACCGCCCCGGGCCTCCGAACCTTGCGAACACGCCGCGCCGGTCCGGATCCCCGAAGCTTCCGGAACGCTTCCCCCCGCGCCTTCCTGAGCCTCGGCCGCCGCGCCATCCTTGGCCCCGGCCGCCACGCCCCGGCCGGTCGGCGCAGTCCCGGCGCCACGGCGGGCCGTGTCCTGCCGGACGGCCGCCCGGACCCTCGCCCGGGTCCGTGGGCGGGTGCGCTCGCTGCTGGTGCATACCGGCAACGCTAGACGCGCGGGGCGCCGGCGCGCGTCAGCCGGGCGTGGCGGTGCCGCGTACTCCCTGCGGAGTACGCGTCCGGGCGGGCCTGGGGGGCCGGCCCGGAGTCCGGGGGCCCGGAATCGCCTCGCCCCTGGGTAGGTCGGGCGACTCGTCCGGAGCCGGGTTTCCCAGCCGACGCCTGCTCGCACCGAGCTGCCGGACCGGCGGCTCCGTGTGCCGGGGCCCCGGCCCGGGCCCCCTCCCCTCAGGCTCCCCCGCCTGCGGCTCCGGCGGACCCGCCGTCCAGCAGGCCGACCGAGCGCCCGAGCTCGGCGGCGGCCCGGCGGAAGAACGGCTCACGTGCCTCGACCACGCGGTTGAACTGGCCGAAGAGCTCGAAGGAGATCAGGCCGAAGAGCTGTGCCCACGCGGCGACAAGGGCGGCCACCGAGCCCGGCGGAAGGTCAGGGGCCAGGTCGGCCGCCATGCGCGCCGCCTCGGGACGCAGCTCGGCGTCGACCTTGGGGACGGCCAGGCCGTCGCCGCGGTGGGCGTCGCGTGCGAGGCCGATGAAGACGAGGCCCACCCGGGACGCCGGGCCCACCGTGTCCTGCGGGGCGGTGTAGCCGGGGACGGGCGAGCCGTAGATCAGCGCGTACTCATGAGGGTGGGCGAGCGCCCAGTCCCGTACCGCGCAGGCGACGGTGACCCAGCGGCCGGTGTGAGGGCCCGCCGAGCCCCCGGGGGTCTCCCGGGCGGCCTCCGCCGCCTCGCCCACCGCGTCGTAGGCGTCGACGATGAGAGCTGTCAGGAGGTCGTCCCGGCTGGGGAAGTAGCGGTAGAGCGCGGACGAGACCATGCCGAGTTCACGGGCGACGGCACGCAGGGAGAGCTTCGCGGCGCCCTCCTCCGCCAGCTGTCTTCTGGCCTCGTCCTTGATCGCTGCGGTGACTTCGACGCGGGCTCGTTCCCTGGCTCCTCGGATGGTGCTCATGGGAAGAAGTGTGCCACGAAATCAGATCACCGAACATAAACGAGAGCACTGCTCTTGCTTCGGAGCGCCGCACCAGTGCACACTGCTCTAGAGCGAGAGCACCGCTCTCCCAATCGGCAGGAGCCACCATGTCGCAGCAGCCGTACTATCTCCGGGGCAGCGCCTTCAACGTCTGGATGAACAGCCACATCGGCCGCCTCGCCCGCCTCGGGGTCAGCCTGCTCGGCACCGCCGAGATGTCGGTGCGCGGCCGCAAGAGCGGACAGCTCCAGCGCATCCCCGTGAACCCCCACACCTACGACGGCGCGCAGTACCTCGTCTCCGCCCGCGGCCACTCCCAGTGGGTGCGAAACATGCGGGTGGCCGGGGGCGGAGAGCTGAGGGTCGGCCGTAAGGTCCGGGCGTTCACCGCCGTGGAGATCGCGGACGACGAGCAGAAGGTGCGGATCGTCCGCGCCTACCTGAAGCGCTGGGGCTGGGAGGTCAACCAGTACTTCCAGGGCATCACGGCGAAGTCGACCGACGCCGAACTCCTCGCCGCCTGCCCCGACCACCCGGCGTTCCGGATCACTGTCGAGAGCTGACGCGATCCGATCCCTGGCGGTCCATCACATGCAGCGCGCGCTGGGCCAGGGGATGCGAACGGACCAGCTCGGCCAGCGAGGTCGTCCCCCGGGTGATCCCCGCGAACGCGTTCCACGCGGGGCGGAAGCCCGTCAGGACCGCGTGCAGCAGACCGGGGCGCCGCTCGAACAGCTTGAGCATGCGCCGGCCGACACCCATCTCCACCCCCAGTCCCGCCTTGATCGCGAACGCGTAGTTGAGCGCCTGACGCCGTGCGTCGACGGCGTCGTGCGCCTCCGCGATCCGCACCGCCCACTCACCGGCGAGCCGCCCGGAACGCAGAGCGAAGGAGATGCCCTCCCGGGTCCAGGGTTCGAGCAGCCCGGCGGCGTCGCCGCAGACCACCACCCGGCCACGGGAGAGGGGCGAGTCCTCGCTGCGGCACCGGGTCAGATGACCGGAGGAGATCGTCGGCTCGAACCCGGCGAGGCCGAGCCGGCCGACGAAGTCCTCCAGATACCGCTTGGTACCCGCCCCGTCGCCGCGGGCCGAGATCACCCCGACGGTCAGCGTGTCGCCCTTGGGGAAGACCCAGCCGTAACTCCCGGGCATCGGACCCCAGTCGATGAGCACCCGACCAGCCCAGTCCTCGGCGACGGTCTCCGGAACCGGGATCTCCGCTTCGAGGCCGAGGTCCACCTGATCGAGCTTCACACCGACATGAGCCCCTATGCGGCCCGCGCTTCCGTCCGCGCCGACGACGGCGCGGGCGAGCACCGTCTCACCATCGGCAAGCACCACGGCGACCGTGCGCCGGTCCGGCACGGCGGGACCGTGCTGCTCCACCCGCGAGACCGCCACGCCCGTGCGCAGCTCCGCGCCCGCCTTCTGGGCCTCCTCGACAAGGCCGGCGTCGAACTCCGGACGGTTGATCAGCCCGAAGAGCATGCGCTTGGACCTGCGGGTCCGGGACAGCTTCCCGTTGAGCGAGAAGGTGACCGCGTGGATGCGGTCCTTGAGGGGCAGTTCGAACCCCGGTGGCAGGGAATCCCGGGAGAAACCGATGATTCCGCCGCCGCACGTCTTGTAGCGGGGGATCTCCGCCTTCTCCAGCAACAGCACCCGACGGCCCGCCACGGCTGCCGCGTACGCCGCGGAAGCTCCGGCGGGACCCGCGCCGACCACGACGACGTCCCATACCGAGGACTCCTGCGGTACCGACGACGACTCATCCGGCTCACGTCCGGCGTCTGCGTTCTCGCTGCTCACGATGTGCTTCTGCTCCCGATCCGACCAGTGGCCCCAGCTGCTCACGGCATCCTACGGCGCGTCGCGGCCGAACTCCGCTGTGGGAGGATCAGCCATGAATTCGTTGTACACGGAACGTCGCACCCACGGCGCCGCCCACCGTCGCGTACACAACCGCGCCATAGTCCTAACGTCGCACCCACGAGGAGCGTGCCCATGACCGCCCGTCCGATTTCCGAGACCGTTGCCTCGCTGATGCCCCGCGCGAAGGCGGAGCTGGCCGAGCTGGTGGCCTTCCGGTCGGTGGCGGACCCCGCGCAGTTCCCCAGGAGCGAGTGCGAGGCGGCGGCGAACTGGGTGGCAGACGCCCTGCGTGCCGAAGACTTCCAGCACGTCGCCCTGCTCGACACCCCGGACGGCAGCCAGTCGGTTTACGGCTTCCTCCCCGGCCCCGCCGGGGCACCCACGGTGCTGCTCTACGCGCACTACGACGTGCAGCCGCCGCTGGACGAGGCGGCCTGGCTGTCCCCGCCGTTCGAGCTGACCGAGCGCGACGGCCGCTGGTTCGGCCGGGGCGCCGCGGACTGCAAGGGCGGGTTCATCATGCATCTGCTCGCGCTGCGCGCCCTCAAGGCGAACGGCGGGGTCCCGGTCTCCGTCAAGATCATCGCGGAGGGCTCGGAGGAGCAGGGGACGGGCGGCCTCGAACGGTACGCCGAGGCGCACCCCGAGCTGCTGGCCGCCGACACGATCGTCATCGGCGACACCGGCAACTTCCGGGTCGGACTGCCCACGGTGACCGCGACGCTGCGCGGTATGACCATGCTGCGGGTCCAGCTGGACACCCTCGAAGGGAATCTGCACTCGGGGCAGTTCGGCGGGGCGGCCCCGGACGCGCTGGCCGCGATGATCCAGCTGCTGGCGTCCCTGCGGTCCGAGGACGGTACGACCACCGTCGACGGGCTCGCGACGGACGCGGCGTGGGACGGGCTGCAGTACCCGGAGGACGAGTTCCGCACGGACGCCAAGGTCCTCGACGGCGTGGAGCTGATCGGCACGGGCACGGTCGCCGACCGGATCTGGGCGCGTCCCGCCGTGACCGTCATCGGCATCGACTGCCCGCCGGTCGTCGGAGCCACGCCGTCGCTCCAGGCTAGCGCCCGGGCGCAGATCAGCCTGCGGGTGCCGCCGGGCCAGGACGCGGCCGACGCGACGAAGCTGCTGACCGCCCATCTCGAGTCGCACGCCCCCTGGGGCGCCAGGGTCGTGGTCGAACAGGTCGGCCAGGGCCAGCCGTTCAGGGCGGACACCAGCAGCCCCGCGTACACCTCGATGGCCGAGGCGATGCGGCTCGCCTACCCGGGCGAGGAGATGCAGTCCTCCGGCATGGGCGGGTCCATTCCGCTCTGCAACACCCTGGCGGCGCTGTATCCGCAGGCGGAGATCCTGCTCATCGGGCTGAGCGAGCCCGAGGCACAGATTCACGCCGTGAACGAGAGCGTGTCGCCCGAGGAGCTCGAACGGCTCTCGGTCGCCGAGGCTCTGTTCCTGCGGAACTACGCGGAGTCCAGGAAGAGCTGAGGGGACAACCGCGCGGCCCATGGGGTACGCGCTGAGCGAAGTCGCCCACAGCAGATTTCCGGCCGGTGGGCGACTTCAGCTGCGTACGTTCATGGCATGGACGTTGTCGAAGTGCTTCCCCACCTGCACATGTTCCGCTTCCCGATCGGGCAGGCCTATCTCTGGCGTGACGGCGAGGACCTCACCCTGGTCGACGCCGGCGACGTGCACGCGGCCGACGTTATCGAGGGCGGCGTCCGCCTGCTCGGCCTGGACCCGGACCGGATACGGCGGATCGTGCTCACCCACGGCCACCGCGACCATTACGGGGCGGCCCAGGAGCTCTCTGACCGACACGGCGCCGAGATCCTGGCTCACCGGCTCGACGCCCCGGTCGTCCGGGGCGAGGAGCGCTCGCCCGACCCCGTCCTGCACGACTGGGAACGCCCTTTGTACGCCCACGCGCTGACGGTTCCCGAGGCTCCTCCCACCCGCGTCGACCGGGAGCTGGAGGACGGCGACGGCATCCCCTTCGGCGGCGGTGCCAGGGTGGTGCACTCCCCCGGGCACACCCCCGGCTCCATCGGCCTTCATCTGCCGGTCCACGGAGTGCTGTTCACCGGAGACTCCGTGGCCGGGGTGGGCCGGGTGATGCTCGGCGTGTTCAACACCGATCACGCCCGGGCCCGGGCGTCCTTCAGGCGGCTGGCCGCCCTGGCCCCCGCGGTCGCCTGCTTCGGCCACGGCGATCCGCTCACCGTGGACACGGCGGCCGTCCTGCGGGCCGCCGCACACTGAGGGACCCCGTGTGGCGCTGCGGGTCAGTGCACCTGGTCGCCCACCGGCACTCCGGCCTCCAGATTCAGCACGGTGGACCGCTCGCGGGCGCGCAGTGCCCAGCGCAGGCGTTCGAAGCGGGTCGGCGGGAGCAGGAGTGCTGCCTCCTCCTCGGTGACGAACCGCCAGCCGCGCAGCTCCGCGCCCGGCAGGAGCAGCCGCGCGGCCTCGTCGCGTTGCAGCCGGCCGCCGTCGAACAGGAAGCGCAGCCCTCCGTACGCGGGCCGCTTCGGGGCCTCCCAGTCGACCACCAGCAGCTTCGGCTCCGTGGTGAGGCGGAGCCCCAGTTCCTCGGCGACCTCGCGGACACCGGCCTGGGCCGGGGCCTCACCCGCCTCCACCACTCCCCCGGGAAACTCCCAGCCCGGCTTGTAGGTGGGGTCGACGAGCAGAACCCTGTCCTGCTCGTCGAAGAGCAGGACCCCGGACGCGACGGTCTCCGCACGCGGTTCGGGGGTCTGGACTATCCCGCACTCCCTGGCCTCGCCGCTGCGCAGCGCTTCCGCTATCCGCTCCGCGGTCTCGAACGGGGTGAGGGCGCTGGTGTCGATCGTGAAGGCGTCCTCGGCGATCCATCCGAGAGCCGCGCGGTAGGGCTCCATGTGTGCGTACGCCCACTGCCGGATCCGCTCGCTGTGCTCGGGATCGCCGGGGAATTCCTCACGCCCGGCTATCCGCTCACGCAGGATCGTTTCCTCAGGTGAGAGCAGTACATGGCGCACCGGAATGCGCCGGGAGGCGAGCCCGCCGAAGATCTCGTCGCGGTAGTCCTGCCTCAGCAGCGTCATCGGCACCACCAGCACCCCCGGGAGCTCGGCGAGAAGCGCCGCCGCCGTGTCGACGACCATACGCCGCCAGATCGGCAGGTCCTGGAAGTCGGTCACCTCCGCGAGCTTCTTCTGGGGAAGCAGCTCACGCAGTCCCGCGCCGACCAGCTCGGGGTCGTAGAAGGTGCTGTTCGGGATCAGATCGATCAGTTCGCACGCGGCGCTGGTCTTGCCCGCACTGAACGCACCGTTGATCCAGACGATCATTCGTACTCCAAGACCTGAAGGCCGCTGACCAGCGGCGGAGAGGATTTCGCGGGACCGCCTGGGAGAGGTATGGGAAACGAAGGTATCCACAGCCCGGCTCCCACCACCTCCTTCTCCCATACCCTCTGGAGATACCCAGCGATCCGTTCTTCCATCGCGCTCGTCACCTCGCTGTACGTACCCTCCACGCCGGGCAGCTCATGCCGGCAGGTGACCGCGTGGATAGACGGTGGCGATGGTGACCTTGCCGGGCTTGCGGTCGGTGCGGCGGCGCTTGATCTGGACAGCCTGGCAGGCCACCCCGGCCCAGCTCGCGAAGCTGATCCGGGGCCACTGGGAGATCGAGGCCCTGCACCACGTCCGCGACACCACTTTCGCCGAGGACGGCGTGATGGCAATACGGATGCCCCGAGTCGACCTCACCGACAGCACGGTGTCTCTTGCGCCGGACGATCCCGCACTGGACCGCGTGGCGCTCGCGGTAGTCGGCCGGGTGGTGATGCGGCGGTCGTCCGCCATGGGAATCGAGCTTTCGGCGGCACTGCCGACGGCGCGACGCGTCCGAGTTCAACTCCGCGCATGCCAGCTGAGGTTGGCGTCGCCACCCTCAAGTCCCGCGACAAGTCTTAAGTGTCGACTATCCCCTTCTTAAGTGATTCCTAAGAGGCGCCGTCTGAGCGAGATTGATCCTTTTTGCTCGATTCCGGATCACTACCGTGTTCTGCAACCACCTCAGGGGCGTTCCGACCGGTGCCGAGGGAACGGCCGTACCGGCCAGGCGCGACAAGCCTCGCGGCCGGGCGGCCGGCGCGTCGTGAGCGTGGTTCGGAACCCGCGCGGCCCCCATCAGAATCCGAGGAGTCATACCTGATGTCCCGTTCGAGATTACCCCTGCTTGTCGGCACGTGTACTGCCCTCCTGTTGGGGCTCGCCTCTCCGGCCGGCGCCGAGGAGCCCGTACCGCTCGGTGTCATACGAGGGGCGAGCAGCCCTCAGGCCATCGACAACTCGTACATCGTCGTGTTGAAGCACAATGCCCCCAGCGCCAGGGGAGGCGAAGCCAAGAGCCTCGTCGGCAAGTTCGGCGGCTCGGTGCGCCGTACCTTCGCCACAGCCCTCAACGGCTTCACCCTCACGGCCACCCCGGCCGAGGCGCGCCGGATCGCGGCCGACCCGTCCGTGGCGTACGTCGAGCAGAACCGTGTCGAGCACGCGGAGGCGACCCAGTACTCCGCGACGTGGGGGCTGGACCGCATCGACCAGAAAGCCCGGCCGCTCAGCGGAAGTTACTCCTACTCGACGACAGCGAGCAACGTCACCGCCTACATCGTCGACTCCGGAATCCGCACCACGCACTCCGACTTCGAAGGCCGGGCCTCCCACGGCTACGACTTCGTCGACGGCGACACCGTCGCCTCCGACTGCAACGGCCACGGTACCCACACCGCCGGCACCGTGGGCAGCGCCACCTACGGCGTGGCCAAGGCCGTGCGCCTGGTCGGGGTGCGGGTCCTGAACTGCAGCGGGAGCGGCACCAGCGCGAACGTCATCGCCGGGTACGACTGGGTCGCCGCCAACGCCAAGCTGCCCGCCGTCGCGAACGTCTCCATAGGCGGCAGCGCGAGCGCCGCCAAGGACGCCGCCGTGGCCGGCATGGTCGACGCCGGAGTCACCGTCGCCGTCTCCGCGGGCAACGACGCCGTCGACGCCTGCGCCCAGTCGCCCGCCCGGGAGCCCTCGGTGATCACCGTCGCCTCCACCAGCAGCGCCGACGCACGTTCCAGCTTCTCCAACTACGGCACCTGCGTGGACATCTTCGCTCCCGGTTCCTCCATCATCTCCCTCGGCTACTCCTCCGACACCACCACCGCTGTCAAGAGCGGCACTTCCATGGCGACCCCGCACGTCGCCGGGGCCGCGGCCCTGTACCTGGCCACCCACCCCTCCGCCAGTCCGGCCACCGTGACCGCCGCGATCAAGTCGGCCGCCACCAGCGGCGCGGTGACGAGCCCCGGAACCGGCAGCCCCAACCTCCTGCTGTACACCACGGGGCTGTGACCGGGTCACGCTGATCCGCACGACGCACGGAACACGCCGGGCCTCGCGTCCTGACTCCGGCGTGCGGTGAGCCCTCTCCCTGTCCTTCCGTAGCCGGCAGGAGCGGCCGGGCAGGGAGCCACGCCGAATTCACGCGGACTTGCCGACCACCGGAAGGCGCGCGGCAAGTGGACCACTTCGGGCCCGGTCTGCCGGTGATCGGGCCCGCCCCGCAGGAGGCAGTCTTCCAAAGGTGATCACTCACACTTAACGTCATGGCGCGTGCACGTCAAAATGCGATTGCAGAGGCAGGAGACCATCCGATGTCAGCCAGGCTGAGACGCGGCGTATTGTCCGCCGCCTTACTGAGCGTCACTCTGACCGCGCTTCTCCCCATCCCGCCCGCGGCTGCCGATCCGGCCGCTGACGGCGTCTTCGGCAGCGGCGCCCGCCAAGCGTTCGACGCTGCCGAAAAAATCACGCTCATCACAGGTGACGTGGTGAGCGTGTCCGATGACGGGGCTCGCTACACCATCGACCCGGCCCCCGGCCGGGAGCACATCAGCTACCGAGAGGAACGCGGACCCGGCGCGGACGGGGCCGAGCACGTCAGTCTGATCCCCTTCGACGCCGAGCCCCTCGTCCATTCGGGGAAGCTCGACGCCCGCCTGTTCGACCTCACCGAACTGGCCGCCGCGGGCTACACCGACGCCGACACCACCGAACTGCCGCTGCTGGTCAGCTACGACAACGCCGGCGCGGCGCGCCATCAGCTCGCCGGTGGCGCCGAAGTCACCCACACCCTCGAAAGCATCGACGCCGTCGCCGTGGCCCAGGACAAGTCCAAGGCCGGTGTCCTGTGGGACACCCTCGTACCCGAGGAAGCGGCATCCACCGCGGACTTCGGTGCGAACGTGTCGAAGCTCTGGCTCAACGGCCGTGTGAAGGTACAGGATGACGTCTCCGTACCTCAGATCGGCGCTCCGGACGCCTGGGCCGCCGGGTATGACGGTACGGACACCACGGTCGCCGTACTGGACACCGGATACGACCAGACTCACCCGGATCTGGCTGGAAGAGTTACCGAAGCCAAGGACTTCACCAACAGTCCCAACGGCAGCAAGGACCTGCACGGCCACGGCACGCACGTGGCCACCACGGTCGCCGGTGACGGGGCCGCCTCGGACGGCAGGTACGTCGGCGTCGCCCCCGGTGCCTCCATCGTGGTGGGCAAGGTGCTCGGTGACAGCGGCGCCGGCACCCAGGCAAGCGTCATCGACGGCATGGAGTGGGCGGCACGCGACCAGGGGGCGGACATCGTCTCCATGAGCCTCGGCGGCAGCCCCTCCGACGGCAGCGACCCCGAATCCCTGGCAATCGACGCCCTCACCGAGCAGACCGGCGCCCTGTTCGTCGTGGCGGCGGGCAACGCCGGCGCGGCCGAGACCATCGGCTCCCCCGGCTCCGCCGACTCCGCCCTGACGGTCGGCGCGGTCAGCTCGGCCAACGCGCTGGCGTCCTTCTCCAGCCGGGGCCCCCGGGTGTTCGACGGCGCGATCAAGCCCGACATCACCGGACCCGGCGTCAGCATCATCGCGGGACGTTCATCGACCGGGTCCGCGGGCACCCCGGTGAACCAGCACTACTCCAAGATGTCGGGCACCTCGATGGCCACGCCGCACGTGGCCGGAGCCGCGGCGATTCTCAAGCAGCTCCACCCGGACTGGGCGGCCAAGGAGATCAAGTCGTTCCTGACCTCAACGGCTCTGCCCGGCGCGTACACGGTGTTCCAGCAGGGCACCGGCCGCGTCGACCTGACCCGGGCCGTGAAGCAGTCCGCCTACGCCTCCCCGGCGAGTATCTCCACCTACCTCGAATACCCCGTCGAGAAGCCCGAGACCAAGACCGTCACGTATCACAACGACGGTGACACCGACCTCAACCTGTCGTTGAGCCTCGCCGCGAAGAACAACGCCACCGGTACGGCCACCGACCTGTTCAGCCTCGACCGGAGCACGCTGGTCGTGCCAGCCCACGGCACCGCCGAGATAGCCCTGACCATGGACCCGTCCGCCGACGAATTCGGTGTGTACGGCGGGGTCATCACAGCCGTGGACAGCGACACCCGTATCCTCACGGCCGTCGGCGCCTACAAGGAGCCCGAGACCTACACCGTGCACTTCCCTATCACGGCGAAGAACGGTGACGCGGTCTCCTACACCAGAGTCGGCATGAGCCGTCCGCTGAACCTGGCCACCGGCAAGCGCCACACCATCGGCATCGACCACAAGGCCGGACAGCTCTACACCAGGCTCCCGAAGGGCACCTACAGCTTCGAGGGATACGCGTACTACCCCACCGACGAGGAACGCACCAGCGAGGTCGGGTACACGCTCAAGCCGAACCTCGTCATCGACAAGGACACCGACGTCGTCTTCGACCAGTCCGAAACGACCCCGGTGTCCATCGACGTCGACAAGGCCGACGCCTACGACGCCTACCAGACCTTCTACGCCCTTCAGACACTCAACGGCACGGTGTACGGAGGCGGTGTCCACCTCTCGAACATCCGCGGGTCTCGAAGCCACCTGTCGGCCACGCCCACCCCGGCGGTGACCGACCGGCCGTACGAGGTGTTCTACCGGACGAACAAGATCGACCCGCTGGCCGATCCGTACATCGAAAACCCGGTCGCCGGCCGGTATGCCTACAACCTGATCCACTCCTACGGCAACCGCGTTCCCGCCACAGCCGCGCTGCACCGGCGGAACCGGGACCTGGCGGCCGTACGCGAGAACTACCATGCGCCCGAAGCGGTCGACGGCGCCTCCGGCCGCCAGAGCGACTTCCCCAGCTTCGGCGGCTACTCCTTCCCCACCCTCACGCACGTCGTGCCCTACGGCGACGATGTGGTGCACTACTACAGCACCGAACCCGACACGTCCTGGGCAAGTCAGGTGGTCTACAACGACGGCGCGGGCACCCAGTTGGCCGCCGAGAGCGCGCAATACATCGAATGGGACAAGGGCAAGGACGAAGTCGACTGGTTCGGTTCACCCCAGACCAGTTCGGCATACGCCTCCCGCGCGGCCGGAACGGACAAGCTCACCGTGGCGTACGCACCGTTCTCGTCCTTCACCGCCACCCACATGGGCACGAGCAAGTCCACGACGTCACTGACCCTGGCGCAGGACGGCGTGCCGCTGGGAAGCTCCAGCGGCACGGCGGCAAGCTTCACCGTCCCATCGAGTCCAGGCACATACACCCTCACCGGCACAGCCACGCGACAAGCAGCGGGGACCGATCTGGCGACCCGCGTCGACACACGGTGGACGTTCCATTCCGCGCAGGCGGCCACCGCCGCGTACGCGCCGCTCTACACCGTCCGGGCCGACGCGCACACCGACCTCTCCGGCCGTGTCAACGGCTCGTCCGCCGTGGTCGACATCACGGTGGACCCTGGCTACGCCACCGGTGAGGAGATATCCAAGGTGACCGCGCAGGTGTCGTACGACGACGGTGAGACCTGGAGGAATACCCACATCGCGCACAAGGCCGACGAGTGGAAGGCGCACGTGGCACGGCCCCGTGGCGCGGACTACGCGTCCCTGAGGATCAGTGCGGTCGACGCCTCCGGCAACTCCGTCGAGCAGACGACCATCCGGGCCTTCGCCTTCGGGTGACGACCGGTTCGCCTGACGGGCGAGAACGATGGGGGCGCCGTCGATCACCTGGCGGCGCCCCCGGCCGTTCGTCCTGGCCTCCCGGAGTCGGCTCACCATCTGTCCCTCCGCCCTCCGGACACGGCGCCATAACCGAGGTGCCGCGCACCGGCTGCGGCCACATTGGCTAGGGTGGCGGCGGCGGTGGTGCACCGCCGCCGCCACCCTCGCTCACTCCCCCTTCATCGACGTCCGTCAGGCTTGCCGAACGCCGGTGAAAGTGGCCTCGCGCGCGGCGCCGGCCGCCCCGGAGAGGTCGACGGTCAGGACCAGCGTGGGTGAGGACCGGCTGACGGTGGCCGAGGAGTGCGCCTCCAGCAGGGTGCCGCTGAGGTCGAGTTCGACGGTGACGGTGGTGGCGGTGTGGGTGGGGTCGTAAACGCCGACGACGAGCCCGCACGGACCCCATGAGCTCTACGACCTGACGACCGGTCCGGGCGAGGAGCGCGATCTGTCCGGCGATCCGCACCACGCCGCCGTCCAGGCGGAACTGGCCGGTCGTCTGGACGAGTGGTTCGCCACGTCCGTGGACCCCGAGAAGGACTGGGGCGCGCCTTCCGGTCTCGGGCTCCGGCCAGCGCACGCCGGTGACCCCCGGATCGCTCACCACCGCGTTCGGACGTTCACCGGGCAGGTGACGCGAACGAGTCAACGCAGGGCTGCGACCGACACGAGATGGCCCTTGTGTACGAGGCGCACGGTCTGCCCGGCGACGGTGGCGCCACGCGCCCAGGCAGCCGCCAGCCAGAGATTCGCGCCGCCGGCCTCGGCGGCGGTTCCGGTGATCTCGATGGTCTTGTCCCGCCTGTTCAACCGCACCGCCAGAGTGCCCTCCAGAGCTTGGTCTGCGGTGAGGAGGGTGCTCCTGCCCTGGCGGAGGGTGGTGCCGCCGGTGAGCAGGATGCGCTGCACGCCCTGGTCCTGGTCGACGTAGGCGAGCGGTCCGTCGTAGCTGTACGGTCCGAAGTCGCGGGTGGTCCCGTCGTCTGCCGCTCGCAGGTAGTAGCCCTTGAGCGAGTCGGCCTTCAGTTCCAGCACCCTCGCGCTCCCCGAGCGCTTCACCAGGTTCAGGCTGGCCTTGGCACGGGTGCCCTCCGGCACCGGTAGCAGCAGCGTGTCCAGCCGCACCGTGTTCGCCGCGGTCAGCGAGTAGGACACGTAGGAGGAGGGGGCCACTTGATAGGTAACGTGCCTCTATGGCTTTCGTCAAGCCGTAGTCGGTGTGGGCGGCTGGTAGAAGGTGCCGTCGCGGAGCATGGCGAAGAGGACGTCGATGCGGCGTCGTGCCAGTGCGACGAGGGCGGCAATGTGGTGTTTGCCTTCGCGGCGTTTGCGGTCGTAGTAGGCACGTGACTCGGGCTGGGAGAGCGAAGCGAACGCGGCGAGGTAGAAGGCTCTTTTGAGCTGTTTGTTGCCTCGCCGGGAAGGATGTTCGCCGCGGA
Source organism: Streptomyces sp. NPDC002125 (assembly GCF_053593715.1). Lineage (NCBI taxonomy): Bacteria > Bacillati > Actinomycetota > Actinomycetes > Kitasatosporales > Streptomycetaceae > Streptomyces > Streptomyces sp. NPDC002125. Next base: position 69,500 of record NZ_JBSFDD010000026.1, read on the forward strand.
TGGAGGAACCGGAGTTCCGGGTCACGGGTGCCAGGCCCGCGTATGCGGCGAGGTGGCCGGCGGTGGCGAAGCCGCTGCCGTCGCCGACGTCGACGAGGATGCGGGCGGCGGTCCTGATTCCGATGCCTGGCATCGAGATCAGGACCTGGGAAAGAGGGTGGGCCTCCAGGAGTTCCTCGATCCGGGCGGCAAGGACCTTGCGCTGGTCAAGAACGGACTGGAGTGAACTCGCGAGGCTGGGGACGATCAACGCGGCGGCCTCCGTGCCCGGGACGACGACGGTCTGTTCGTCCAGTGCGGTGAAGATGTCTTCCACCAGCCGCTCTGCCATCCGCGGTGCCTTCGGCCGTAACAGGGTGACCAGCCGTCGCCTTCCGGCTTTGCGGATCCGGGCTGGGGAACCGAACTGGTCCAGCAGCTTGAGCACAGCCGGGTGCTGGATCCGCGGACCCAGGACGCGTTTCCAGGGAGGGGTGGATCTGGGTGAGCAGGCCGCGGAGCCTGTTGGCGATCCTGGTGGATTCGCCCGCGAGATCGTCGTCGAACCCGGAGATCATCGCGAGTTCGGCGATCGTCTCGTCCGCGGGATCGATCGTCCGCGGGGTGTGGGGCATCGCTCTGGCGGCGTCCGCGATGATGAACGCGTCGCGGGCGTCGGTTTTCGCTTCGCCGGGGTAGAGATCGGCGATCCGTCGCATCGTGAGTCCGGGCAGGTAGGCGACGTGGCAGCCCGTGTCCCGGGCGACCGCCAGCGGCAGGGCCCCGATCGAAGCCGGCTGGTCGACGACCACCAGGACCGTTCCGTGCTTGGTCTGGAGCTTGCCGAACAGTTCCCGCAGCTTCGGTTCGCTGTTGGGCAGCGGCTTGTCGAGCACCTTTTTCCCCGCCCGGTTCACGGCGGTGGCATGATGATCACCCTTCCCGACGTCCAGGCCCAGATAGACGTCGATGCCAGTCTCGTCCGACATGCCCTTCGCTCCCGTGCTCGCACTCTCCCCGGCCTCACCTGCGGCATCACGTGCCGGCATCCACGTTACGAAGAGACTGCCCGAAGGCGCTCGTGCCTCTAATCAGCGGTCTGCCAATGCCTTCGGCACCGGCGACACCACCTTTTCGATCATCTCGACTGGGGGCTCAAGTCATACCGGGGCCGAAGGCCGGGAGCCTCGTTGCGAGGCCACGAAGACGGTAACGGGGCTTCTGACGGGACCGAATCCGACCGACCGTGGCAAGTTGGGATCGAAAATCCATCTGGTCACCGACCGGAACGGACTGCCGCTGTCGCTGGGCATCTCCGGCGCCAACATGCACGACAGCCAGGGCCTGGAACCGCTCATTCGCGGAATCCCGCCCATCCGCTCCCGCCGTGGACCCCGCCGCAGGCGGCCTGGGAAGCTGCACGCGGACAAGGGCTACGACTATGACCACCTGCGGCGATGGCTCCGCGGCCGTGGCATACGCCACCGTATCGCCCGCAAGGGCGTTGAGTCCTCGCAGCGGCTCGGCCGCCACCGTTGGGTTGTTGAACGAACTGTTTCCTGGCTGGCCGGCTGCCGACGCCTACACCGCCGCTACGAACGCAAGCCCGAGCACTTCCTCGCCTTCGTCGGCATAGCCGTGACCCTCATCTGTCACCGCCGCCTCGTACGCGTGCACAGACAGGACTAGTCAGTGTGAGGCTCCGACACTGCTGACCCAGACATGGAAGGGTGCGATCTCCGGCTCGGTGTCGGTCTGCTCCGAGCGGCTCTCGTCGTCCAGGTTCGACCATGCGCCGGAGCCGGGCTCGCTGTCTGCCAAAAAGCCTTCGACGATCGGACCGAGGTCGTCGGAAGCCACATAGGTACCGCCGAACGGCAACGCGTCCGGGGGCACGGAGCCGGTCGAGCACCGGAGCTGCCGGGCCTGTTCGTCGTGCCACACGTAGAACGTCGCCGCCCCGGAGAAGTTCAGACCAAGAATGCGCTCCTTTATGGCTGCAGCAGTCCACTCGAAGGCAGCCACCACCTCGGCGGCGGATAACGAGTCCCTGTCCTCGTCCGCCGCACCCAGCGACCAGGTATTGGTCTCCCACTCCACTCGCCGGTCAGCAGGCTCCAGCACCAAGGGCTCGTCCGCCACCTCAGCAATCCAAGTCAACAGCACAGCAGCAGTATCCCTGCATGGCTCAGGCCCCAACAGCCACCATAGGAAACGATGTCTTATCACGGCGATTTTCAGGCAAGCCAGGCTGCCCCCTCTGCGCTCGCCACACGGCCTGCTCCCCCTGTCCCACGCACGAGGTCCCCGAGGCCGGCGGCCCGATCCGGCACCGTGCATGAGCTGGCGATTCCCACTCACCGCTGACGGACGCCAGCTGAACGCCCTGCTCGACAGCACGCATGCCACGGCCTGTACGGGCCCGGGCCGCAGAGCACCGCCCCACGTCACCTCCCGACCTGGAGCTCCGGCACGGCCGGATTCCCAGGGCATGCTGACCTTCTGTCAGGTAATGCCCGTGGCGGAAAACGGCCAAGGCATAAACCCGCCGTATCCATCATCCCTCCACCGCATGTCGCTCTGCCAATGTGTCGCCAGAGCAGTTCCGACAACTTCCGAATTCCCTCGGTTTGTTTCAGGCATGTTCCGATTTCGTTTTGGGGAGAGCGATGGGTATATCGCGCACGGCACTGGGAGCGGCCACCGCCGCCGTCCTTGCCGTCACGGCGGTCGCACCGTCCGCGGCTGCGCCGCAGAACGGCACGGCCACGAAGAAGCCACTGACCGGCAGCGTCACAGCCGATGCCGCATCGGAGAAGCCGGTCACCGTCACCCTCGTCACCGGCGACAAAGTCCTTTTCACCGACGGCAGTTCAGGGAATCCGTCGGTCACGGCACTGCCGCGTGAGGACGGCACCTTGCCTCTCGTACAGACCAGGCGGGCCGGCAAGGATCTGTACGTCTATCCCGACACCGCCACCGATGCGCTGGCGGCGGGCACGGTCGACGAGGAACTGTTCAATGTCAGCGGACTCGTCCGCCAGGGCTACGACGACGCGAGCACGACGACCCTGCCGCTGATCGCCGTCTACGGTGAGAATGCCGCCCGTTCCGTACCCGTCACTCCGCGCGGCGCCGAACGAGGCCTCGTACTCGACGCCATCGACGGTATCGCGCTCAAGGCGGACAAGGCGAAGGCAGCCGACTTCTGGTCCGACGCCACGAATTCCCGTTCACGCTCAGCCCGCGGACTGAAAAAGCTCTGGCTCGACCGCAAGGTACAGAGCACCCTGGACAAGTCGACCCAGCAGATCGGCGCCGACCTCGCCTGGGCCGCCGGATACGACGGCAAGGGCACCAAGGTCGCCGTCCTGGACACCGGTGTCGACGCCGGGCATCCCGACCTCAAGGGCCGGATAGCCGCCGCGAAGAACTTCACCGACTCCGACACCACCGACGACCGACAGGGTCACGGCACCCACACCATCTCCACCGTGGGCGGCACCGGCGCGGCGAGCGACGGAAAGAAGGAGGGCGTCGCCCCCGGCGCCGAACTACTGGCCGGCAAGGTCCTCAACGACTACGGCTCCGGCGCCGAATCCTGGATCATCGCCGGCATGCAGTGGGCCGTCGACCAGAAGGCGGACGTCGTATCGATGAGCCTGGGGACCCCGACGCCCACCGACTGCACCGACCCGATGAGCGTCGCCGCCGAGGAGTTCGCCAAGAGCGAGCACACCCTGTTCGTCGTCGCGGCAGGCAACACCGGACCGGCACTGAACAACGTCTCCTCGCCCGGCTGCGCTCCCGGGGTACTGACCGTCGGCGCCGTGGACCGTGACGACACCACCGCCCGGTTCTCCAGTCCCGGACCGGTGATCGGTTCACACACCCTCAAGCCGGAGATCGCCGCCCCCGGCGTCGCCATCTCGGCCGCGGCGGCGGGCGGTCGCGGCGTCTACGCCTACCGCACGATGTCCGGAACGTCCATGGCCACCCCGCACGTCGCGGGTGCCGCGGCGATCGTCAGGCAACGCCACCCGGACTGGACCGCCCAGCAGATCAAGGCGGCCCTCGTGTCGTCGGCCAGGAGCGACATCCCCGGCGACGTACGCGAGACGGGCGGTGGCCGGCTCGATCTGAAGGCCGCCATCGACACCACGGTCGTCGGTGTCCCCGCAGTGCGGGGCGGCGCCTTCAACTGGCCTCAGGACAGGAGCGACCGCACCACGGTCGACGTTCCGTACACCAACTCCGGCACCGCGCCGGTCAAGCTGTCGCTGAAGGTCCAGCGCGTCACGGGCAACGACGGCTCGGACCTCCGCTCCCCCGTCGCCAAGCTCGGCACCAGCACCGTCACGGTCCCGGCCGGAGCGACCGTCAAGGTTCCGCTCGCCCTGGACCCGGCGGTGAAGCTCAAGGCCGCCCAGTACGGTGATGTCACCGGACGCGTGCTGGCCACCGGCCCCGGCGGTGTCAAGGTCTCGACCCCGTTCTCCCTGTACATCGGCGCGGAGACGGTCACGTTGCGCGTCAAGCTCGTCGACCGTACCGGCAAGCCCGCCGCGGGCTCCTCGTCGCTCGACGTCATCGGCACCGACACGGCCCAGGGCGAGCGCCGCTTCAATAACGGAGCGAATGACCAGACCTACCAGGTACGCCCCGGCGCGTACTTCGTCTCCAGCTTCATCACCTCGCCCGACCTGGACGACGCCACCGGCAGGATGGTCGAGTCCATCGGCTACCTCGCCAGGCCGCAGCTGAACGTCACCAAGGACACCACGCTGGTCCTGGACGCCCGCGACGCCCACCGGCTCCAGGTCAAGACCGAGGACCGCGCCTCCGAGAACCGCTCCACCACCCTTGCGTTCGGCCGCACCTGGGACGACGTCTGGCTGCACTCGGGCTCCATGACCGGCACCCGCGCGGTGAAGAACTACCTGGCCGACATCGAGGGCCGGGCCGGTGACGGCGAATTCGAGTTCACCAGCTCCTGGCGCGCGTACGCCCCGCTCATCGAGAAGCTCTCGGTCGTCGGCGGTGCCGAGCTGCACCCGCAGACCGCGAGCACCGGCGCCGTCAACCTCGACGGTACCGGTGAGGCCGCACTGGTCGACGCCGGCACCGGCACCGCCGACGAGCTGAAGGCAGCCGACGTCGCTGGGAAGATCGCCCTGGTGTCGGTCGCCGACAACGGGTCCCTGATCGTCCCGGCACGTGCCGCCAAGGCCGCGGGAGCGAAGGCGATCATCGCGCACCGGCCGTCCGTCGGCCGATGGCAGCCCTCCGCCGGCTACACCGCGCCTCCCCTGCCCATCCTCGCGGTGCCGGCGTCCGAAGCCGCCGGCCTGACCACGGCCCTGACCGACGGCCCGGTGAAGCTGAGCTGGAAGGCCACCGCCGCCAGCCCCTTCGTCTACAACCTCACCTTCCCCGAGACCGGCACACTCACCTCGGACCGCACGTACAAGGTCCGTGATCGCAAGCTCGGCAGGTCCACGGCCACGTACGAGGCCATGGGCGTCGCGGCCGACTACGTCGACACCATGGTCCACAGTCGGCCGTTCGGCGGGCGCTTCGGCTTCGCGTTCGATGTCGTCGCAGTCCCTGGAAAGCGCACGGAGTACTACTCGGCCGGCGACACCTCCTGGGAGCGGTACCTCTCCTCCAGCTTCCCGTGGGGCGAGTCCATGGTCGACCCGGCACACACCTACAAGGCCGGATCGCACCGCACGGAGAACTGGTACCGGGGGATCGTGGGCCCGTCCACGCCGCGTGACGCCGAAGGAAAGGAGGCACTCGCCGCCGAGCGACAGGACAACCGGATCGGTGTCGCCACTGCCTTCTGGGGGGACACCGAGCACCAGGGTCTCCAGGGAACCTTCGGAGACGTGGGCAGCATGACGCTCTCCAGGGATGGCACGGTCATCGGCGAAAGCGCCTGGCCCTCCGGAGTGTTCGACGTCCCCGCCGAGGACTCCGCGTACGAACTCACCCTGCGCACCTTCAAGTTCGGCCAGCCCGCCGCGGTGTGGACCCGGTCGAACCGAACTGTGACCACGTGGAAGTTCCGTTCGCAGCGGGACGAGACCGCGTACTCGCAGGGGATTCCGCTGCTCTTCCCGGGCTACGACCTGGCGACCGACGGGCTCAAGTCCCTTCCGGCGAAGGACGGTCAGACGATCGGCCTGAGTGTCACCGGCCACGCCGGCTACACCCCCGGGAAGCTGGTCGCCGCGGCGGTCTCCTACTCCTACGATGACGGCGCGACCTGGAACCAGGCCACCACCGCCCAGCGCGGCGGCCACTGGACCGCGACCGTGAACCACGAGGGAGCGGCCGGCAAGCTGGTCACGCTGAAGACCGAACTGACGGATGCCAACGGCAACTCCATCGTCCAGACCGTGACCGACGCGTACGCCGTGCGCTGATCACGACCTGACGGGTCCGCCGGGCGTACTTCTCACGGAAGGCGCCCGGCGGACCCTTTTCATGGCGCTGGCCGGTCAGGCCTTGCGACGGCGGGCAAGGAGGACGACGGCCGCGCCGACGGCGACGACGAGGGCGCCGGCGATCGCGAGCGGGCCGGCCACGCCGGCGCCGGTCCGGGCGAGGTCACCGGAGGCGTTCGAGGCCGCGTCGGCCGGGGCGGAGGCGTCCTCGGTGGGGCTGCCCGAGGTGCTGGACCCGTTGTCGCCCGAGGCTGCCTCGGTGCCACCCGTTGCGGTGGAGGCGTCCGTGGAAGGCGTGGGAGCCTCCTCGGTGTCGGTCGACGGCGTGTCGCCGGTCTCGGTGTCCGAGGGCGTCTCGGTCGGCTCGTCCGTGGAGGAGTCGCCCGGGACATCCGGCAGGCAGCCCGTGAACGGGTAGTGGTGGGTCTCGGCGCCACCTGTGCCGGTGAGGGACTTGGCGATGACCGAGCCGTTGACGGGTCCGCCGCTGCCGAGGTCGAAGGCGGCCTTCGGGGCGAGGATGCTGCCGGGCCAGGCGTTCGGGCTGTTCTTGGCGACGGAGGTCGCCTCGGGGAAGTTCCACAACAGCTTCTCGCGGATCTTCCCGCCGGAGGCGCTGGAGATCTTGTCGTCGTTCACGTACGTGCCGGTAGCGGCGTCGTGCAGTTGGAACGAGCTGGTGCCGGCCGCTGCCTGGTCGTAGGAAGCGCCGGTGACGTTCACGACGGTGACGGCGCCGACGGGCACCTTGATGCGGATCTCCTTCGCCTGGGCGAGCCTGCTCGCGGGAATCACGAAGGAGTTGCTGTCGGCGTCGGTGCCGGTGAGCTGCATGACGTTGCCCACGAGCGAGTAGGTGGCGCCCTCGGACTTGGTGTTCAGCCGGTCGGAGACGTTCCGCAGCTTCGCGAACTCGGCCGTGAAGTCGATCGGGGAGGAAGCCTGGGTGGCTCGGCCCTGGTGCATCTCGATCCTGCCGTCGACCGTGCCGGTGTGAAGGGCGTTGCCCTTCATCACGTTGACGGTTCCCTTGATGTCACCGCCGACGATCAGCGCGTTGCCACCGGGCAGGTCCTTGACCTCGGACGCGGTCAGCTCCTGGCCGACGGAGAATCCGCCGGTGAAGTCGGCGTTCCCGCCGACAGCGACGGCCCCTTCCGCGTCCGGCGTGTGGCGCAGGTCGGTCTCGATGAACTCGCCGTAGCCGTTGGCGACACCGAAGGGCGATTCACAGCTGGTGGTCTCGGCCGCTGCGACGGGTGCGGCGGAAACACCGAGGGCGAGGGACCCTCCGAGCGCGGCCGTCAGTGCGAATGACAGCTTCCTGGCAGGTATGGGCATGGCAACTCTCTTTACTTGGTGCGTGTTGGTGCTGGGTGGCCGGTGCGCTCGCTGCACGGATACGTCCGGCTCGAGCAAATCACCGGTGGCTTCGTCGGGCCCGTTCAGGACCCAGGTCCCCGCCCCGCGCGGGGCGGGGACCGTCATTGCCAGTCAGGCCGCGGCGCGCTGATGTCCCGCGGCTGCCGCTCGTAAGGGGCGGGCTGATGGCTCAGCTGTACGGCGATGGACTCCCGCTGCCGGCCGGAGATGTCGCCGCCCGCGGGATCCCCGCCGACGAGGACGGGGTCGAACATCACGATGACGGCCGCGAGCACGAGGAAGACGAACGGACCGGCGAGCATGGGAACCAGCAGGGCACCGGCGGACTGTCCCGCGTTGTAACCGCCCGTGGTGTGCAGGTGGACACTGACGGACGCCATGCCGGTGTAGTGCATGCCGGTGACCGCGATGCCCATGACGACGCTGGCGCCGAGGGAGGGCAGGAATCCGCGGATGCTGACCGCGGCCCAGAGAGCTGCGGTCGCCGCGATGATCGCGATCACCACGGACAGCAGCACCAGCGGCACGCTGTACTGGATGTCACCGCGCACTCGCAGGGCGGCCATGCCCAGGTAGTGCATGGCCGCCACCCCCAGGCCGGTGAGCACGCCCGCTGCCAGCAGGACGCGCGTCGTGGCACCCCGGTACCCGACCATGAAGACGCCGAGGCTGACCACGGCGACGGCAACCACGAGACTGAGCACGGTCAGAGGGACGTCGTACGTGATGGCGGCCTGGTCCACCCGGAAGCCCATCATCGCGATGAAGTGCATCGTCCAGATTCCGACTCCGAGGCAGGCGGCTCCGAGCGCGAGCCAGGCGGCCCGGCCTCCCTGCTGCTGGTACACCACCGTGCGCGTCACGCAACGGAGCCCCAGGGACGACCCCAGACAGGCCATCAGATAGGCCGCCACAGGTGTGACCAGCCCATAGCTGAAGCTGTCCACTGCACCTGACATGTGCTCTTTTCTCCTGATCATTCACTCAAGTTGAGGTACCGCAGGAAATTACCTCCCCTTTGACGAAGGAGGCACGGAAACCGGGGTTATGTACAGAAAGTTACTCAAGCGTAAGGTCCTGCACGGCGCGGGACTGCCCAAAGAGAGCACGGCTGCGGGCGAGCGGATCGAACGACCGTGGGGATGACGTCCAACCTGTGGAGACTTTCCCTTTCCGCGGCACCGTCGACGACACAGTGGCAAACACATCGACCTCCACACCCCCGGCCGACGTCACCACTCCCCCAGGATGCGAGACGCGACCTTAAGTACCTCTGATCCAGTCCTTAAGTGATCCATAAGAGGTGCCGCGTCGACGGTGGTGATCCTTTTTTTGATCGCCCCCGAATCGCTACCGTGCTGGGCACCCACGTCCGGGACTCGGGGACTCCGGGGCCACGACACAGCTGCACGGGCGGCCTTGGCGACCTGACACCGGCCGGCGGTGGGGGCACCGGGGTGCAGGGGGGTGATGTGCGGGTGGCGCGGCCGACCGCGTTCGAGATGGAGGCTTCGGCAATCATCGCCCCAGCCGCGGCGAAAAGGTGGGCTACCGGCCTCGGGTCCCGGCATGGCTTCCCCCTCCTGTTAACCATGATCCGGAGGGAGTGTCACCAGGCCCGGAGGCACTGACTGACCGCCGATTAGGGGCATGACCACCGACTCTTCGCAGGTCAAGGCGTCATTCGTACTCGGCGCCGCACCTCTGACGCCTATGCTTTTCGGCAGCCGAGACCGGCCTTTCCAGCTCCGCCGGATCGTGCACTGACGGGTTTGGGCGCGCAAGGCGGCACCCTGTTCTCGGTCACCGGGCTCACCGCGCGCTCCTGCGTGCCAGGAGAGACCACCTCGTCGGGTAGGGACCGGCGGTCCGGGAGCCGGACCGCGGCGGATTCCGTAGCCTGTGGCTTGCCCGCAACACCCCGCTGCGGAAACCCCGTCGGGGCGCGCGGTTGCGCCGGGATGCCGCCGGAGCACCACCGGGGGGCGTCCCACTGTACGAGTCCGGCCGTAACGAGGTGCCGCCGAGCGTCGTTGGAGCGGACAGCCAGTGGAACGACGAGGGGGTACGCGGTGCGCCGCACGGTACTTGAGCAGTTTCCCGCGGGTGGGCCTCGGGGCAGCCGGCCCGCGGAGGAGTTCGCGGCGGCCCGCCGCGGCGAGGGGACGCCCGCCGAGGTGGTGATGGACATGGAGCGGGACGCGTTCCTGGTGGTGGTGCCCCAGCAGAGCACGGACCGGAGCGGCTGATCCGGACAGCGCCGCGCAGGACCGGGGCCACCCCGGCCGCCAGGTGCCGTCCCCGCCGTGGCGCGGAGCACCGGCCCGCACACGCCTACTGCGCGGCCACGGCCCGTACGCCGTTGGCGCCGCCCGGACGGACCGTGGAAGCGGCGGCAGCCGCCCCCACGAGGCCCGCGTCGGTGCCCATGACGGCGGCGGTCACCGTGAGCCCTTCGACGAAGGAGAGCGTGGCGTAGTCGCGCAGGGACCTGCGCAGCGGTGCGAAGAGCACCTCGCCCGCGCCCGCGACTCCCCCGCCGATCACCGCGATGTCGATGTCGGCGAGCGTGGCGGTGGCGGCGATTCCCGCGGCGAGCGCCTGGGCGGCCCGCTCGAAGGAGGCGACCGCGACAGGGTCTCCGGCCCGTGCGGACGCGGCGACGGCCGCTGCCGTGGCGTCTCCGTCCGGGCCCGGCCGCCAGCCGTTCTCCAGGGCCCGCCGGGCGATGTTGGGGCCGCTGGCGAGGCGTTCCACGCACCCGCGCGCACCGCACGGGCAGGGGTCGCCGTCCAGGTCGACGCTGATGTGGCCGATGTGGCCCGCGTTGCCCGAGGGGCCGGGGTGCAGCTTTCCGCCGAGTACGAGGCCGCCGCCGACGCCCGTGGAGACGACCAGGCACAGCGCGTTGTCGTACCCCCGGGCAGCGCCCAGCCAGTGTTCGGCCGCCGTCATCGCGACCCCGTCGCCCACGAGCGCGACCGGCAGGCCGCCCGTGGCCGCGCCCACGCGGTCGACCAGCGGAAAGCCGCGCCAGCCGGGGACGTTGACCGGGCTGACCGTGCCCGCGGAGGCGTCCACCGGGCCGGCGCTGCCGATGCCGACCGCGCCGGCCCGGTGCCACAGCGGGGAGGCCGTGAGCTCGGCGAGGACGTCGCTCACGGCGCCCATCACCGCCTCGGCGCCCTCCCGTGCGGGCGTGGGCCGCTGCGCCCGTACGAGAAGGGATCCGCCGCCGTCCACCAGAGCCCCGGCGATCTTGGTACCGCCGATGTCGAGCGCGGCGACGAGGTCGGTATGCATCGGTGTGGACTCTCCGGAGGGGTGAGGCGCAGGACCTGCGGCTTCAGTCTTATGGTCCGCCCAGTCTCCATTCTCTTGACAACGTTGTCCAGGGCCTATGCTCGACGCCACAGCAACCAGCCCCGCGTACAGGGGCCGGAACCACCCGTTCCCGACGACAGGACAGCGCACCGTGGCCGAGACCGCCCGTCACTCCGAGTCCCGCTACGGCAACAGGCCGACCATGAAGGATGTGGCGGCCCGTGCCGGTGTGGGCCTCAAGACGGTCTCCCGGGTGGTGAACAGCGAGCCCGGGGTCACCCCTGACACCGAGCGCCGTGTCCAGGAGGCGATCGAGGCGCTCGGTTTCCGCCGCAACGACAGTGCGCGCGTCCTCCGCAAGGGCCGCACCGCGTCCATCGGCCTGGTCCTGGAGGATCTCGCCGACCCGTTCTACGGCCCGCTGAGCCGCGCCGTGGAGGAGGTGGCCCGCGCCCACGGGGCCCTGCTGATCAACGGCTCCAGCGCCGAGGACCCGGAGCGCGAGCAGGAGCTCGTCCTGGCGCTCTGCGCCCGCCGGGTGGACGGCCTCATCGTGATCCCGGCGGGGGACGACCACCGGTATCTGGAACCCGAGATGAAGGCGGGCATCGCCACGGTCTTCGTCGACCGCCCTGCGGGACGGGTCGACGCGGACATGGTCCTGTCGGACAGCTTCGGCGGCGCACGCGCCGGGGTCACCCATCTGATCGCGCACGGCCACCGCAGGATCGGCTTCGTCGGTGACCAGCCGCGCATCCACACCGCCACGGAACGACTGCGCGGCTACCACGCGGCCCTGGCGGACGCCGGGATCGAGGTGGCGGAGTCCTGGGTCTCCCTCGGACCGACCGACCCGGCCCGGGTCAGGTCCGCGGTCGAGACCATGCTCTCCGGCCCCGAGCCGGTGACCGCGGTGTTCGCGGGCAACAACCGGGTGACGGTCACCGCCGTGCGTGTCCTCGCGGAGCGCGAACGCCGGATCGCCCTGGTCGGCTTCGACGACATCGAACTGGCCGATCTGCTCGGCATCACGGTGATCTCCCAGGACGCCGCGGCCGTCGGCCGCACGGCGGCGGAACACCTGTTCCGCCGCCTCGACGGCGCGGGTCACGCACCCGTCAGGGTGGAACTCCCGACCCGGCTCATCCCCCGCGGCTCGGGAGAACTCCCTCCCGCGCCGTAGCCCCTACGGCGCCGTCACGGTCAGTCCGCCGCGCCGGGGCGAGGCGAAGCCGTCCAGGTCCGCGCGGGTCAGACCGGTGAGCCCGGTGACCTCCTCGGCGTCCAGGGCACCGCAGTCGATCCCGCGGAGGAGGTAACCACTGAGCGCCTTGGCGGTGGCGGGCTCGTCCATGACGTCCCCGCCCGCCTTGGCGACGTAGGCGGCCAGCCGGGAGGCGGCCTGGCCCAGACCCTCGCGGTAGAAGGCGTAGACGGCCGCGTAGCGGGTGGGCAGATGGCGCGGGTGCATGTCCCAGCCCTGGTAGTAGGCGCGGGCCAGGGCGCGACGGGTGAGGCCGTAGTGCAGGCGCCAGGCGTCGTGGACCTGCTGGGCGGGACCGACGGGCAGCACGTTGGTGGAGCCGTCGCAGACGCGTACGCCGGTGCCGGCCGCCGCGACCTGCATGACGGCCTTGGCGTGGTCGGCCGCGGGGTGGTCACTGGCCTGGTAAGCGGGGCTGACACCGACGCAGGCGCTGTAGTCGAAGGTCCCGTAGTGCAGCCCGGTCGCCCGGCCCCGCGCGGCGTCGATCATGCGGGCCACGGCGGCGGTGCCGTCGGCGGCCAGGATCGACTGGCTGGTCTCGATCTGGATCTCGAACCCGAGGCGCCCGGCCGGCAGCCCATGGGTCTCCTCGAAGGCTTCGAGCAGCCGCACGAAGGCGGTGACCTGCTCGGGGTACGTCACCTTGGGCAGCGTCAGCACGAGCCCGTCGGGCAGGCCTCCGGCCCGCATCAGCCCGGTGAGGAAGATGTCCGTGGTGCGGATGCCCCGGTCACGCACCGCGGCTTCCATGCACTTCATGCGAATGCCCATGTACGGAGCAGCGGTGCCGTCGCCGTACGCCGCGGCCACCAGTCGAGCCGCGCGGGCCGCGGCCTCGTCCTCCTCGGCGTCGGGGCGCGGCCCGTAGCCGTCCTCGAAGTCGATGCGCAGATCTTCGACGGGTTCGCGCTCCAGCTTCGCGCGCACCCGGTCGTGAACGGGCCCGGCGAGCTCCTGCGGGATGCCGAGGATTCCGGCGAGAGCGGTGGCGTCCGGGGCGTGCTCGTCGAGGGCCGCGAGCGCCTGGTCACCCCAGGAGCGCAGGGTGGTGGCGGTGAAGTCGTCGGCGGGCACGTAGACGGTGTGGACCGGCTGGCGTGTGCCGGGGTCTCCCGGGTATCGGCGGGCGAGTTCGGCGTCCACCGCCGCGAGGGAAGCGCCGATCTCCTCACCGACCGTGCCGGCGAGGCTCGTTGCCACCTTCTCCTGCTGACCCATGACCGTACCCTCCATGATTCGGCGATTTCCGCTTCCCGGAATCCTTCATCCGCATAGTGAAGTTATAAGGCGTCTGGTCGTGCGTCAATGGTGATCGGAAACGGCCCGGGGCCGCGCGGTGAGAACACCACGCGGCCCCGGGCCGTCGTACCTGCGGGGTCAGCCCTTGCGGGACTTGACCTCGTCGGTGAGCTGCGGGACGACGTCGAAGAGGTCGCCGACGACGCCGTAGTCGACGAGATCGAAGATGGGGGCTTCGGCGTCCTTGTTGACCGCGACGATGGTCTTCGAGGTCTGCATGCCCGCGCGGTGCTGGATCGCGCCGGAGATGCCGGAGGCGATGTACAGCTGCGGCGAGACCGACTTGCCGGTCTGGCCGACCTGGTTGGTGTGCGGGTACCAGCCGGCGTCGACCGCGGCACGCGAGGCGCCGACGGCCGCACCGAGGGAGTCGGCGAGGGCCTCGATGATCGCGAAGTTCTCCGCGCCGTTGACGCCACGGCCGCCGGAGACGACGATCGCGGCCTCGGTCAGCTCGGGACGGCCCGTCGACTCGCGCGGGGTGCGGGAGAGGACCTTGGTGCCGGTCGCCGTGGCCGAGAAGGAGACCGTGAGGGCCTCGACGGCGCCGGCGGCGGGGGCGGCCTCGACGGCGGCCGAGTTCGGCTTGACCGTGATGACCGGGGTGCCCTTGGAGACACGGGACTTGGTGGTGTACGAGGCGGCGAACGCGGACTGCGTCGCGACCGGACCCTCGGCACCGGCCTCCAGGTCGACGGCGTCGGTGATGATGCCCGAGCCGATACGCAGCGCGAGACGCGCGGCGATCTCCTTGGCCTCCGCGGAGGAGGGCAGGAGCACGGCGACCGGGGACACCGCGTCGTAGGCGGCCTGGAGCGCGTCGACCTTGGGTACGACGAGGTAGTCGGCGAACTCGGCGGCGTCCGCGGTGAGCACCTTGACCGCACCGTGCTCGGCGAGCACGGCGGCGGTGTCGGCGGCACCCTTGCCCAGCGCGAGGGCGACCGGCTCACCGATACGGCGGGCGAGCGTCAGCAGCTCCAGCGTGGGCTTGCGGACGGCACCGTCCACGTGGTCGACATAGACGAGAACTTCAGCCATGGGACTTCAATCTCCTGCGTGCGAGAAAGTGCGGGGCGGTGGAGGGAACAGCCGGGGCTCAGATGAACTTCTGGCCCGCGAGGAACTCGGCCAGCTGCTTGCCGCCCTCACCCTCGTCCTTGACGATCGTGCCCGCCGTGCGGGCGGGACGCTCGGCCGCAGAGTCGACCGCGGTCCAGGAGCCGCCGAGACCGACCTCGTCCGCCTCGATCTCCAGGTCCTCCAGGTCCAGGGCCTCGACCGGCTTCTTCTTGGCCGCCATGATGCCCTTGAAGGAGGGGTAACGGGCCTCGCCCGACTGGTCGGTCACGGAGACCACGGCCGGGAGGGACGCCTCGAGCTGCTCGCTCGCGGAGTCGCCGTCGCGGCGGCCCTTGACGGTGCCGTCCTCGACCGAGACCTCGGAGAGCAGCGTGACCTGCGGGACGGCGAGGCGCTCCGCGAGCAGCGCCGGCAGCACGCCCATGGTGCCGTCGGTCGACGCCATGCCGCAGATGACCAGGTCGTAACCGGTCTTCTCGATGGCCTTGGCCAGCACCAGGGAGGTGCCGATGACGTCGGTGCCGTGCAGGTCGTCGTCCTCGACGTGGACGGCCTTGTCGGCGCCCATCGACAGCGCCTTGCGCAGCGCGTCCTTGGCGTCCTCGGGACCCACCGTGAGCACGGTGATCTCCGCGTCGTCCGCCTCGTCGGCGATCTGCAGCGCCTGCTCGACGGCGTACTCGTCGAGCTCCGACAGCAGACCGTCGACGTCGTCACGGTCCAGGGTCAGGTCATCGGCGAAGTGCCGGTCGCCGGTGGCGTCGGGCACGTACTTCACACAGACAACGATCCTCAAGCTCACGCCGGCTCTCCTACTGCATCGTCATTTCTGGGCTGCCTTGTTGCACGCAGCATAGGCGCCTTATCGGGCGGTTTCCGGTCGGGGCGACCGAGGTCCCAGTGCGATATTACTCGCCAGTACACCCAGTACGTTACCCATAAGCAAGCGCTTGGAACTGTGACGTAGCCAACGGACTCCGCTCCGGCACCGCCTTGCTCGCCCTCAGTCTCGCAGAGCCGTGAAACGGCCCTGGTGGTAGACCAGCGGACGGCCGCCCCCGGAGGGGTCCCCCGCGACCACCTGGGCGATCACGATGCGGTGGTCGCCCGCCGGAATCCTGGCCACCACCCGGCAGACCAGCCAGGCCACCACACCGCCCAGGAGGGGAACTCCCTCCGGACCGGTGCTCCAGTCGGTGGACGGGCCGAACCGGTCGGCGCCGCTGCGGGCGAACGTCGCGGCGAGCTCCTGCTGACCCTCGCCGAGTATGTGCACGCCCACATGCTCCGCCTCCGCGACCACGGGCCAGCTGGAGGACGAGGTGCCCACCCCGAAGGAGATGAGCGGCGGCTCGGCGGCCACGGAATTGAGCGAGGTGGCGGTGAAGCCGACCGGACCCGCGCCCGCCGCGGTGATCACGGCGACACCGGCCGCGTGGTTCCGGAAGACGGAGCGGAGGAGTTCGGGGGTCGCCGTGAGAGGGGTACGGAGGTCGGGCGAGGCCGTCATGGAAGGGTCCTTCTGCGAGGGGGCGTACGGGGCCGAGGGTGTTTCAGACACCCGGACAGCGCGCGCTCGCGTAGCGCACCAGGTCGACATGGACCCGGCCGAAGAGAAGGAGTTCTGGCGGCATAGCGTCAGACTGACGATGCGTGGTGCGCACAGTCAAGTGCGTTCCGTCATGTGGGAGAAGCGTCACGGTCCGTCATATCGCCTGCCCCAGGGCCGCGACCACGTCCGCCGTACGCGGCTGGCCGGCCGCCCTGCGGACGACGCGGCCCGACGCGTCGAGCACCAGGACGGTGGGCGTCCGGCTGATCCCGAGCCGCCGCACGAGAGTGAGATGCGCCTCGGCGTCGATCTCCACGTGGGCGACGCCCTCGACCATCCCGGCCACCTCCGCGAGCGTGCGCCGGGTCGCGCGGCAGGGCTGGCAGAAGGCGCTCGAGAACTGGACGAGAGTCGCCCGTTGCCCCAGTTCCGCGCCGAGTTGGACCGCGTCCAGCCTGCCGTCCGCCATCTGCCCGTCCATCCCTGTCTCCTCCCGAGAGCTCCGCGCAGAGGGTCAGCGCCGGGCGACCTCATTACATTCCCGGATGTTTCACGTGACGAGAATCTCTCGCCCCGGGGGCTTAGGGGCTGGCCACGGCGTCGCACATGGGGCACGATCGCCCCAATGCCGAAAACCTACGGCTGCGTAACTTCCGCCGGGAGAACCCTCCCCAGGCATTGAAGAAGGGTCTTCATCCAGATGGCAGAACTCGTCTATCGGCCGGTCATCGGCGCCGCTCGCACGCTGTTCAAGGCGCTCGACCTGAAGATCGACACCCAGGGTTCGGAGCACATCCCGAAGACCGGTGGCGCGGTTCTGGTCAGCAACCACATCAGCTATCTGGACTTCATCTTCACCGGACTCGGTGCCCTGCCGCAGAAGCGGCTCGTCCGCTTCATGGCGAAGGACTCGGTCTTCCGGCACAAGGTCTCGGGCCCTCTGATGCGGGGAATGAAGCACATCCCCGTCGACCGCAACCAGGGTGAGGACGCCTACGCGCACGCGCTCGCGTCGCTCCGGGCGGGTGAGATCGTCGGCGTGTTCCCGGAGGCGACCATCTCGCAGTCCTTCACCCTGAAGAGCTTCAAGTCGGGCGCGGCCCGGCTGGCGCAGGAGGCCGGCGTACCGCTGATCCCGATGGCGCTGTGGGGCACCCAGCGTCTGTGGACCAAGGGCCGGCCGCGCAACTTCCGCCGCAGCCACACCCCGATCACCATCCGCGTGGGCGAGGCAGTGGAGGCCCCCGCCGACCAGTACGCGGGCGCGATCACCCGCCGGCTGCGCGAGCGCGTCCAGGAGCTCCTCGAAGCGGCGCAGCGCGCCTATCCGGTGCGCCCGAAGGACGCGAGCGACACCTGGTGGATCCCGGCCCACCTGGGCGGTACGGCTCCGACGCCCGCCGAGGTGCGCGAGCGCGGCTGACCCCGGCCGCCACGGGCGGAGGAAACGTCACACCGGCCCGTGGGGGCGCGATCCGCGCTCCCACGGGCCGCCGGGCTTCTCGGGCGGCTCGACGGCGCTGGTGACCGCCCCCGGCAGGCCCGGCGGCCCGCCCCCGTCGGCGCCCCGACGGAACGCGCGCCCGGTGGAAGGCGCGCGCCGGACTCCGACCGGGCGAGGGACGCCCCGGCCTCAGAGCTCCGTGGGGAGGTTCCGGCACAGTTCCGCCCGGTCCCCCGCACCGCGCAGCGCGCGCAGCACCGCCGGATGCGGGGCGTCGTGGACCACCGGGTAGTCGACCTCGCCGAACTCGGGCCGTACAGCCCAGACCAGCCTTTCCTCGTCGGCCGAGAAGCGGACACCGGCCCCCGCCTCACCGCCGCGCGGGTCCTGCCGGACCCACCGCTCGCGCCCGGGAAGCCGCACCGCGACCAGACCGTGGACGACGGGGTCCACACCCTCGTCGGAGAGCCGCTGGTAGCAGAGGCCGGCGGGGATCCCCCCGGCGCGGAGCAGGGCGGTCAGGGCATGGGCCTTGGCGTAACAGATCCCGGTACGGGCGGCGAGCACGTCCGAGGCGCGCCAGGTGACCCGCGGATCACCGGTGTCCATCGAGTGGGGCACGGCGTCGCGTACGAATGCGAAGGCGGCAGCCGCGTATGCATATGCATCACCCGACTCGGCCCCGAGGGAGTCCGCGGTCTCCCGCACGAACGGATGGCGATGGTCGATGACCTCGTCGTCGGCGAGGTATGCCGAAATTTCGGGGGCGTGCTGGATAAGCTCCATGCCCGGGAAGCGTAACGACGCGGCCGACCGGACGCAATACAATTCCGGTCGGCCGCATATATATTCTGCCCGCTATCGGGCCATCTCCTCCTTGAGCGCGAGCACGAAGGCGTCGACGTCCTCCTCACGGGTGTCGAAGGCGCACATCCACCGGACATCGCCGGCCGCCTCGTCCCAGAAGTAGAAGCGGAACCGCTTCTGCAGCCGTTCCGACACTTCGTGCGGCAGCCGCGCGAAGACGGCGTTCGCCTGGACGGGGTAGAGGATCTCCACGCCGTCCACCGCGCGCACCCCCTCGGCCAGGCGCTGCGCCATGGCGTTGGAGTGCCGGGCGTTGCGCAGCCAGAGGTCGCGCGAGAGCAGCGCCTCCAGCTGGACCGAGACGAAGCGCATCTTGGAGGCCAGCTGCATCGACAGCTTGCGCAGATGCTTCATGGCCCGGACCGAGTCCGGATTCAGGACGACGACCGCCTCGCCGAAGAGCGCGCCGTTCTTGGTGCCGCCGAACGACAGGACGTCGACGCCGACCACGTTGGTGAACGCGCGCATCGGCACGTCCAGCGACGCGGCGGCGTTGGCTATACGGGCGCCGTCGAGGTGGACCTTCATGCCCCGCTCATGGGCGTGCTCGCAGATGGCGCGGATCTCGTCGGGCGTGTAGACGGTGCCGAGCTCGGTGTTCTGGGTGATCGAGACGACCTGCGGCATGGCGCGGTGCTCGTCGTCCCAGCCGTACGCCTGGCGGTCGATGAGCTCGGGGGTCAGCTTCCCGTCCGGGGTCGGGACGGTGAGCAGCTTCAGTCCGCCCATCCGCTCCGGCGCCCCGCCCTCGTCCACGTTGATGTGGGCCGACTCGGCGCAGATCACCGCACCCCAGCGGTCCGTCAGCGCCTGGAGGGCGACGACGTTGGCCCCGGTGCCGTTGAAGACAGGGAAGGCCTCGGCCGTGGGGCCGAAGTGGCTGTGCATGACCCGCTGGAGGTGTTCCGTGTAGTCGTCCCCGCCGTAGGCGACCTGGTGGCCGCCGTTGGCCAGGGCGAGGGCGGCGAGGATCTCCGGATGCGCGCCCGCGTAGTTGTCGCTCGCGAAGCCGCGCTCCTGCGGATCGTGATGACGTCGCGCATCGGTTCTTACGGTTGCGGGGTCAGCCACAGACGCTTTCCGTTCACTTCTCCGGCGGGCTCGTCCCAGACTCCGGCGATGGCCTCGGCCAGCTCCTTGACGTCGGTGAAGCCCGCGAACTTCGAATTCGGGCGCTCGGCGCGCATCGCGTCGTGCACCAGTGCCTTGACCACCAGGATCGCAGCAGCCGCCGTCGGGCCGGCGTCACCCCCCGCCTTGCGGAAGGAGTCCGCGAGGGCGAGCGTCCACGCCTCGGCCGCGGCCTTGGACGCCGCGTAGGCGGCGTTCCCCGCGGTGGGGCTGCTCGCCCCGGCCGCGCTGATCAGCACGTAACGGCCACGGTCACTGCGCCGGAGTACGTCCTGGAAGGCGAGCGAGGTGGACTGGACGGTGCGGATCAGGAGCTTCTCGAGGAAGTCCCAGTCGGCGAGGCTGGTGTCCTCGAAGCCCGCGCCACCGCGCCAGCCGCCGACGAGGTGGACCAGTCCGTCGACGCGGCCGAACTCCTTCTCCGTCTTGACGACCCACTCCTGGGTGGCCCTCAGATCGAGGAGGTCGACCGTGTCACCGGTGACCGTCGCCCCGCCGTGTGCGTACCGCGCCGCGTCGACGGCTTCCGCCAGCCGCTCGGGATTGGCGTCGGACGCCACCACGGTCGCGCCCGCCTCGGCGAGCCGGAGCAGCGTCGCCCGGCCGGCGGGACCCGCCGCTCCGGCCACCGCGATCACCGCGCCTTCCAGCGCATCGCTGTCGGCCCTGCCTGTTCCGTTCATCGCCACCGCCTCCTGAAAACGCGCGCTCACGCAGCTGCCCGCCCGGCATCCGTCGCAGTGATCCCCTTGGTGGAGGCGATCACATGCTTCAGTTTCTTCGAAAGCGCCTCATAGAACATGCTCAGGGGAAACTCGTCCGGAAGCACGTCGTCGACAAGCTTGCGAGGGGGCTGATCCAGGTCCAGGGCGTCCGGACCCTTGGCCCAGCGGGAGCCCGGGTGGGGGGCGAGATAGGTCGCGACCAGGTCGTAGGCCGCGAACCAGTGCACGAGCTTGGGGCGGTCGATGCCGTCGCGGTAGAGCGTCTCGATCTCCGCGCAGAGCTGGTTGGTGACCTGCGGGGCGCGGGACCAGTCGATCCGGAGCGTGTTGTCGGTCCAGCGGACGACGTCGTGCTTGTGGAGGTAGGCGAAGAGCAGCTGGCCGCCGAGGCCGTCGTAGTTGCGCACCCGCTCGCCGGTGACGGGGAAGCGGAACATACGGTCGAAGAGCACCGCGAACTGGACGTCACGGCCCTGGGCGACGCCTTCGGTCTCCAGCTTCACGGCCTCCTTGAAGGCGGTGAGGTCGCAGCGCAGCTCCTCCAGGCCGTACATCCAGAACGGCTGGCGCTGCTTGATCATGAAGGGGTCGAACGGCAGGTCGCCATGGCTGTGGGTGCGGTCATGGACCATGTCCCAGAGCACGAACGCCTGCTCGCAGCGCTTCTGGTCGCCGATCATCTCGCGGATGTCGTCGGGCAGCTCGACGCACAGCAGGTCGACGGAGGCCTCGGTCACGCGGCGGAAGCGGGCGGCCTCGCGGTCGCAGAAGATGCCGCCCCAGCTGAAGCGCTCCGGCGCCTCGCGCACGGCGATGGTCTCGGGGAAGAGGACCGCGGAGTTGGTGTCGTAGCCCGAGGTGAAGTCCTCGAAGGTGATGCCGCAGAACAGCGGGTTGTCATAGCGCGTGGCCTCCAGATCGGCGAGCCACTCGGGCCAGACCATCCGCAGCACGACCGCTTCGAGGTTGCGGTCCGGGTTGCCGTTCTGGGTGTACATCGCGAAGACGACCAGGTGCTGCACACCGTCGACGCGGTTCCGGGCGGGCTGGAAGGCGAGCAGCGAGTCCAGGAAGTCCGGGACACCGAAGCCGTCGGCCGCCCAGCGGCGCAGGTCCTCGACGAGCGCGCGGTGGTAGGTCTCGTCGTGCGGGAGCAGCGGGGAGAGCTGCTCGACGGCGGTGGTCACACGGGTGACGACGGCCTCGGCCTGGGCGGCGGTGGGGGCTCCTTCCGCCGTGAAGTCGATGGAGCCGTCCTTGGACTGCCAGGGGCGGAGCTCTTCGACGGCACTCTTGAGCGAGGGCCATGCCGGGTGCTCCACGACCCGCTGGTCAGCAGTTATCGCGCCGGTGGCGGTCGCATGCTCAAGAATTTCCGTCATAACACTTCCTTCACGGGAGAACCTCGCGTCAAGCAACCGTATCCATGCACGGCTCCTTCGGACAAGTGGAGGACAGAAAATTATCCTGCCCTCCCCCCATGGTCACCGTTATTTTTCCTGCCACACCCCCCTGGGACAACTTCTTCCGCCGGACTGGCCGCGCGGACTCGGTCCCGTGCGCGAGAACTGGTTCCCTGTGGGTAGGAGCCGCCACGCTGGACGAGAACGACGGACGGAAGCGGGAGTGCCTTGACTTTTCTCACCATCGGTCATCGCGGGGTCATGGGCGTCGAGCCGGAGAACACGCTGCGCTCGTTCACGCGCGCGGAACAGGCCGGCATGGACGCCGTCGAGCTGGATCTTCATCTGAGCAAGGACGGCGCGCTCGCCGTCATGCACGACGCCGACGTGGAGCGCACGACGGACGGGCGGGGGCTGATCGCCGACAAGACGCTGGCGGAGCTCCGGGAGCTCGACGCCGGCCTGGGCGAGAAGGTGCCCGTCTTCGAGGAGGTCCTCGACGCGGTCGGCTCACCCCTCCAGGCCGAGATCAAGGACGTCGCCGCGGCCCGGGCGCTGGCCGAGGTGATGCTGCGGCGTGATCTGGCCGGCCGGGTCGAGGTGTCCTCGTTCCACGACGAGGCGGTCGCCGAGATCGCCCAGCTGGTGCCGGGGGTGCGGACGGTGCTCATCGTTAGCCGCTGGGAGAGCGATGTGGTGGAGCGGGCGAAGGCCGTGGGCGCGGCGACGCTGGCCCTGAACATCCGCCGCCTCACCCTGGAGGTGGTCGAGCGGGCACACGCGGAGGGCCTGAAGGTGATCGGCTGGGTGGTGAACACCCAGGACCATCTGCGTCTGGTGCGCGCCCTGGGCCTGGACGGCGCGACGACCGACTACCCGGAGATCCGCAGGGCGGGCCGCTTCACCGCCTGAGCAGCCCTGGCCCGCGGCCCCGTCGCAGCTCGTCCCTACAGGTCCTTGACCAGCAGCTCGAAGGCGAGGTCGTCGCGCTGCGGGATGCCGAAGCGCTCGTCGCCGTACGGGAAGGGCGTCAGCTTTCCCGTACGGCGGTAGCCGCGGCGCTCGTACCAGGCGATCAGCTCCTCCCGGACCGAGATCACCGTCATGTGCATCTCACCGGCACCCCAGTCCTCCCGCGCCGTGCGCTCCGCCTCGGCGATGATCACCTTGCCCAGGCCCGCCCCCTGCAGCTCCGGCCGGACCGCGAACATGCCGAAGTAGGCTGCCTCGCCACGGTGTTCGAGCTGGCAGCAGGCGACCGGCTCGCCGTCTCGCTCGGCCACGAGAACCCGCCCCGAGGGAGTGTCCAGCACCTCGCGCACCCCGGCCGCGTCGGTGCGCTGTCCCTGGAGGATGTCCGCCTCGGTGGTCCATCCGGCCCGGCTCGCGTCTCCCCGGTAGGCGGACTCGACGAGCCCCACGAGGACGGGCACGTCGGCCTCGGTCGCGTCGCGGAAGGTGAGGTGTACCCGGGCCGAGGCCGGTGCGATGTCCATGTGGCTTTCTCCGGTGGTGTGCTGCCGACGGTGCCGTCCGAGACTAACGCGGCCCCGGCCGCCCCCCGCAGGCCCGGGCGCGCTCCCCCAGTACCCCAATGCGCCCCGGTAGTCGCAGGCGGAACGGGGCATCGATGGGACGACACCGGCGTCATTCGTCGTAGGGGGAGGTGCACTGTGCACGGACCGGCGCTGTCCGGCTGGCTGCTCATGGTGCTGTGCGGGTTCACCGGGGCGTACTGCCTGCTGCGCACCCGCGAAGGCACCGAGCGGGAACGCCGAGCGGCACGCGGGGAGGCGGTGATGGGGTTCGGGATGGCCGCGATGGCGGTGCCCGCCGCCCTGCTGGCCCTCCCGGAGTGGACGTGGGCGGTGTACGCCGTCGTGTTCGGCGCCGCGTCGCTGCGCGCGCTGGTGTACGCCGCGCGGGGCGGCGGCCACCACTGGCATCACCTGGTCGGTTCGCTGGCGATGGTCTACATGGCCGTCGCGATGGCTCCGGGCGCGGCGCACGGGGCGACGGGCGGCCACCTGGCGCACGGGGCGGGGCCGGTGGGCTCCGCCGGCGGCGTCCCGGTGCTGACGGGGGCGCTGCTGGCGTACTACGCCCTCTACGTCCTGCGTGCGGCGGGACGTCTGATACCCGCTCCGGCACCCGCCGGGGTGCCGGCCGGCGGTGGGATCGCCGGTGGCGCGGCGGGCTCCGTCTGGGGCGCGAGACCCGAGATGGCGCTGGCGTGCAGGCTGACGATGGGGATAGCCATGTTCGCCATGCTGCTCACCCTGTGAGACGGCGGGCCCGGCGGACCGTGTCCTGCGTCACTTGGCGCGCGTGGCCATACCCGTGGACAGTGCGGCGCTCATAGGCTGACGCCATGTTGGTCTCCCTCGCGCTGCTGCTGCTCGGCGCCTTGGCCGCGGTCGTGGCCCCGGGCCTGATGGCGAGGGCCCGATGGCCCGAGCGCGAGCCTGTCGTGGCCCTCTGGGTCTGGCAGTGTGTGGTGGCGGGCGTCCTGCTGTCCTTCGGGCTCTCCATGACGCTGAGCGCGGCAGCCGCCTGGCAGGCGGTGCGTGGTCATGTCTTCGCGCCCGCACCGCACGCCGTGGTCGAGGCGTACGCCCTGGGCGCGTACGGCCCTTGGTCCGCGGTCATCGCGGTGCTGCTGGCACTCGGCGGAGTGTGGACGGCGGCCATGCTCGTACGGGAGATCCACCGGGCCCGGGCGCGTCGAAGGCAGCGGCGGAGCGAACTGCTGGTCCGGTCCCCGCTGATGCCGGGCGAGGAGCCCGGCAGCGGTCGCCTCGTGGTGCTGGAGGGCGAGCGTCCGGACGCGTGGTGGCTGCCGGGGGCGGCTCCTCAACTGGTCATCACCACCGCGGCGCTCGGGCGTCTCAAGGGCCGTCAGCTCGACGCGGTGCTCGCACACGAGCAGGGGCACGCCCAGGCGCGCCACGACTGGCTCCTGCACTGCTCGGGCGCGCTCGCGTCCGGCTTTCCGCAGGTGCCGGTGTTCGCGGCGTTCCGCGACGAGATGCACCACCTCGTCGAACTGGCCGCGGACGACGTGGCGTCGAGGCGCTTCGGACGCCTCACGATCGCGCTCGCCCTGGTCGAACTCAACGAGGACCGCGGGGTGTTCGGCCCGTGTCCCACGCCCGACGCGCACATGCCCCTCAGGGTGAACCGCCTGCTCGCACCGGTGGAGCGGCTCACCGCGGGCCGTCGGCTGCGGCTGACGGCCGCTGCCGCGCTGGTGCCCGTCGTGCCGCTGCTCGTGGCCTTCGTGCCGGGTCTCAGCGCCCTGGGTTAGCCTCCCGGGCGCATCGTCCGCGAGGATCGTCCCCATGCACTCCCCTCCCCACCTCCCCCGTACCCGGCCCTTGCTCCTCGTCACCGGCCTGGTCTGCGCCGCCCTGTCCCTCGTCCTGATCGTGCTGGTCGCGGTGCGCTGGTCCCCCCTGGTGTCGCTGGACGGCGTCGTGGCCGACGCCCTGCACCGCGACGCGGTGGCCGAACCAGGGCTGGTCCATGTCAACAGGGTGCTGACGGACTGGGTGTGGGACCCCTGGACGATGCGCGTGCTGACCGCCGTGGCCGTGATCCTGCTGTGGTGGCGCGGGGCGCGTGTGCTCGCCGGGTGGGTGGCCGCGACCAGCCTGTTCGCCACACTGGTCCAGCAGGGCCTGAAGGCGGCGGTGGGCCGGGAGCGTCCCCGGTGGCCCGACCCGGTGGACTCGGCGAACTACGCGGCCTTCCCCTCGGGGCACGCCATGACGGCGGCGGTGACCTGTGGGCTCCTGATGTGGCTGCTGCGCCTGCACGGCGCGCATCCCGCCGTGTGGTGGGGCTCACTGGTCCTCGCCGCCCTCTCGGTTGCCGGCGTCGCCTTCACGCGCCTGTATCTGGGCGTGCACTGGATGAGCGACGTGCTGGGCGGGGTGCTGCTCGCGGGGACCGTGGTCGCCTTCTCCGTCGCCGGATACGGCGCGTACACGGCGCGGCGGACGGCGGGTGGCGAGGAGCCGCCCTTGTAGGGCCTCGCCCGGAGCCACGATGATCGGACCATGCGGATCAGGGGTGTACTTTTCGACTTCTCCGGGACCCTCTTCCGGATCGAGCCGGTCACATCATGGCTGCGCGCCGTCCTCGACGCCCGGGGCATCACCGTGGAGCAGGCAGATTTCGAACGGTACGCGCGCCGGCTGGCGGATGCCGGGGCACAGCCCGGAGGCCCGCGGCCCGTGGAGGTTCCGCCGGCGCTGGCCGAGGTCTGGGCCCTTCGCGACAGCAGCGCGAAGACCCACAGGGAGGCCTTCACCGGCGCCGCACGCCAGGTCCCCCTTCCGGACCCGGTCCTGTACGACGCGCTGTACGAGCGCCATATGGACCCGGCGGCCTGGCAGCCGTACCCCGACGCGGCGGAGGTGCTGCGCGGGCTGCGTGACAACGGCGCGTCGATCGGTGTCGTGAGCAACATCGGCTGGGATCTGCGCCCCGTCTTCCGCGCCCACGGCCTGGACGAGCTGGTCGACGCCTATGTCCTGTCCTACGAGCACGGCGTCCAGAAGCCCGACCCCCTGCTGTTCCGTACGGCGTGCACGCTGCTGGGACACGATCCTGCGGATGTGGTCATGGTCGGTGACGACCGCGACGCGGACGTGGGGGCGGCGGCCGTGGGGTGTGAGGTGCGTTTCGTCGACCACCTGCCCGTGTCCCGGCGGCCGGACGGGCTCAGGGCCCTCGGCCTGGTCGATGGCACGGGAGAGGGGTCAGCTCCGCGCGCCTTGTGAAGGATGCCGGCGGACAGTGTGAGGGATATCCCTGTCCCGGAAGGGGACTCGCGGCCCGATGGGGGTTTAGTTTGGTGGACATGTCCCCGTATCCGAACACGTCCGTCACCGTGCGCCCCGCCTCCGTCGTCAACGAAGAGATTCGCGACCTGTGGCAGCGCTCGGGCGGACTGCTGTCCCCGGACGAGGAGACGCTGTACCAGCGGCTGCTGGTGGAGTGGGCCACGGCCGCGGGTACGAGCGTCCGTCCGGCGGCCTGAGCGTCCGCTCGGCCCTCTGCCTTCCGGCCCCGCCGCCCGTCGTTCCGCGCGGCCCCTCAGGATTTCCGGACAGCGCACGGCGGTGCTTCTGATTCCGGCGATCCCCCGCATCGCCGGAATCAGGGGTACAGCATGTCCCCGTGCCGCCCACGGGTCAATCGGATAGACGTGCCCCGCCGGGCGGAGACTCCCGGCGGGGCACTCGCGTTCACCTGCGGGGGAAGCGGGTGGGTCAGCGGTCGAAGTAGTCCGGCTGCGTCTGGACGTTGAGCTCCTTCAGCCGCACCTTCTTCGCCGGGTCCGTCCGCCGGTCGTCGAGCTTCAGGACGTCGAAGCCCTTGGCGATGTCGTTGGAGTAGATGTAGCCGTTGTAGTAGTACGCCGACCACGGGCCGGCGGTGGTGACCGCCGTCGTGGAAACGGGACCGCGCTCGAAGTACGCGATCTCCTTCGGCTTGGAGGAGTCGGTGAAGTCCCACACGGAGACGCCGCCCTGGTACCAGGCCTGGACCATCAGGTCACGGCCCTTGACCGGGATGATCGAGCCGTTGTGCGCGACGCACACCTCGGTGTCCGCCTGCGGGCGGTCGATCTTGAAGTAGCTGCGGAAGACCAGCTTGCGGTTGTCGCCCTTGCCCGTGATGTCGTAGACACCGTCGGCCCCGCGGTTCGGCCCGATCGCGTCGTTGCAGGTGGCCGCACCGCCGCCGCCGAGCTCGTCGGTGAACACCACCTTGTCCGCGCCCTGGTTGAAGGTCGCGGAGTGCCAGAACGCGAAGTTCACGTTGTCCTGGACCCGGTCGATGATCCTCGGGTTCTCCGGGTCCTTGATGGAGAAGAGCAGACCGTCACCCATGCACGCGCCGGCCGCCAGGTCCTTCGACGGCAGGACGGTGATGTCGTGGCATCCGGTGGTCTTCGAGACGCCGGGGTTGGTCGGCGCGCCCGGGTTGCCGCCGTCCGGGAAGAGGACGGGGAAGTTCACGATCCGGGCGTCCTCGGGAGCGCTGCGCGGCACCTTGATGACGGAGATGCCGTCGTGCGGCGGCTGGCAGTCCGGGAACGTCTCGTTGGGCGAGTACGAGGAGACGTAGACGTAGACGCTCCTGCGCTCGGGAATGATCGTGTGGGTGTGGGAGCCGCACGCGGTCTCGACGGCGGCGACGTACTTCGGGTTGCGCTTGTCGCTGATGTCGAAGACCTTCATGCCCTCCCAGGAGGACTTCTCCGTGGCCGGCTGGGTGGTGCTGGCACAGGAGTTGTCGCTGCGCGAGGAGTCGGTCGACAGGAAGAGGAGGTTCCCGGAGACCGAGATGTCGTTCTGCGATCCGGGGCAGAGGACCTGCGCGACGGTCCTCGGCTTCTTCGGGTTGCGGATGTCGAAGATCCGGAAGCCGTCGTAGTTGCCGGCGTACGCGTAGTCACCCTGGAAGGCCAGGTCCGTGTTGAGTCCCTGGAGCGCGTCCTTGGGGACGTTCGTCAGGTGCTCGATGTTGGCGCTGTGGACGATCTCGTCCACGCCGGGTATCTCACCGCTCTCGATGGCGGCGCGTGCTTCGGCCTGCTCGCTCACGGAAACACCGCTGCGGGTGGTGGCGGTGTCGCCCGGGTCCGGCGTCGCGGCTGCGGGTCCTGCCGTGAACAGCGTGGCGATGAGCCCGGCCGCGGCTGCCGCCACACCCAGACGTCTGCGCCGCACGCTGGTGGTGTGCAACGAGGTCACTGCGTCCTCCCTTGTATCCGTCCGTCGACGAACGGTTCTTGGACCCCGGCAGTATCGTCCCTCTCATGTACACACCAACAGATGGCAACAGAGACGTAATGAAAGTTTTTGATCAACGGCCGGTGGAAGCTGTTAGGACGGTCTGCGACACACTCATGCGGCAATGGAGGTCAGCGTGTTGATCCACCGTCGGAACGCGCACGTGCGCGCAGCTGCCCTGGCTGCGACACTCACGGCTGCCGTTCTCGTCCTGTCGGGCTGCGACGGGGGCAGCGACGACGACGGGGCGAACGCGGCAGCGGACAAGGGCTTTTCGGTCGTGGCGCCCGGGAAGCCCGGCGAACCCGCGAGGACGCTGTCGGCCGAGGAGGCGGCGAAGGAGGTGGGCGACGACACTCCCAACTCCGCCGACTTCCGCTACACCCGGATGATGATCGAGCACCACGAACAGGCCCTCGTGCTCACCGCACTCGTCCCCGGCCGGGCGTCCTCCCCGTCCGTCGAGCGGCTCGCGAAGCGCATATCGGCGAGCCAGCAGCCCGAGATCGGCGCCATGGAAGGCTGGCTGAAGAACAACGGCGGGGGCGACCGCGAGGAGACGCACGACGACCATGCCGCGATGCCCGGCATGGCGACGGACCAGCAGATCGAACAGTTGCGCGCCGCACGCGGCAAGGCCTTCGACACGCTGTTCCTGAAACTGATGATCACCCACCACCAGGGCGCGGTGACCATGGCGACCGAGGCGCTGGCGGACGGCAACAACGTACTGGTGGAGGAGATGGCCAACGACGTCGTCGCCCAGCAGACCGTGGAGATCGACCGGATGCGCGGTCTGATGACCTGATGGACCACGCCGGTCCGCCGGGCCCGTGCTCCTCCCCGCTTCCGCCCGGCGGTGCCATGCTGGAGGCATCCTGCGGGAAGAGGTGCGCCGTGCTCCGTGTCGCCGTCGTCGGTTCGGGTCCCAGTGGGGTCTACACCGCCCAGGCCCTGTTGCAGCAGTCGCGGGTTCCGGATGTGCGGGTGCATGTGCTGGACCGGCTGCCCACCCCGTACGGGCTGGTGCGTTATGGGGTGGCGCCCGACCACGAGAAGATCAAGTCGTTGCAGAGCAGTCTCCGGGCGGTCCTGGAGGACGAGCGGATCACCTTCGCCGGTCATGTGGAGGTCGGCGGCGAGGGCGGGCTGTCACCCGCCCGGCTGAAGGAGCTGTACCACGCGGTGGTCTACTGCGTCGGAGCGGCGGCCGACCGGCCGCTCGCCGTTCCCGGCGAGGGACTGCCGGGCAGCTTCTCCGCCACCGAGTTCGTCTCCTGGTACAGCGCCCATCCCGACGCCGGGGGGCTTCGCGCTCCGCGCGCCGGACGGTCCTGGCGCGGCGTCGCTCCCCGCCGTGGTCCGGCGCAATCTGGAGGTGCTGCGCGGCTGGTCGGCGGCGCCGCCCTCCGCCCCGGCGGACGGCCAGGAGCGCCGCATCCGGCTGCGCTTCTTCCTGCGCCCGGCCGAGCTGCTGGAGCGGGACGGCCGGGTGTCCGGGGTGCGGTTCGTGCGGACCGTCCCTGACGGGGCGGGCGGCGTGCGGGACACGGGGACGTACGAGGACATCGAGGCGCAGCTGGTGCTGCGGGCCGTGGGCTACCGGGGGACGCCGCTGCCCGGGCTGCCCTTCGACCCGGTGCGCGGCACGGTGCCGCACGCGGGCGGCAGGGTGCTCAGGGACGGAGTGGTGTCGCCCGGGGAGTACGTCGCGGGGTGGATCAAGCGCGGCCCCACGGGCGTCATCGGATCGAACAGGTCGTGCGCGAAGGAGACGGTCGCCTCGCTGCTCGCCGACGCTCCGCTGCTGGCCCGCCGGGAGGTCTCCCCCGACCCGCTGGCCGCGCTGCGGACTCAGGGGCGCGGCCCGTGGAGTGGGACGGCTGGCTGTCGATCGAGCGGGCCGAGTCCGCGCTCGGCCGGTCGCTGGGCCGTGGGCGGGTGAAGATCCCCGACTGGCCGGGGCTGCTCGACGCGGCACGCGGCGAGGGCGGCCGGTGACACGGCCGGGAGATGGGCAAGGGCGGCCGGTGACACGGCCGGGGCGGTACGGCGAGGGCGGCCGGTGACGCGGTACGCGGAGAACGCGGCCGGTGACTCCCCGGTGCGGCGTCAGTCCTCGCCGAACCGCTTCGTCTGGAGGTCGGCCGCCCCGAGGACGCTGTCCAGCAGCCCGGGGAAGAGGGCGTCCAGGTCCTCCGTCCGCACACAGCTCAGCTTCGCCGTCCCCCGGTAGAACTGCGTGATGACGCCGTTCTCGCGGAGCACCCTGAAGTGGTGCGTGGTGGTGGACTTGGACACCGGGAGGTCGAAGCGGGAACAGGCCAGCTCGTCGGTCGCGCCGGCCAGCTGCCGCACGATCCGGAGCCTGACCGGGTCCGAGAGGGCGTGGAGCACGCCCTCGACGCGGATCTCCTCGCGCGAGGGATGGGTGAGCACGCGAGCGGCGTTCGTCGTCACGGTTGCTCCACTTCGTACAGGGGTCTTCATTGTACGAGAGTCATCGTAATTTTATCCACGGGCGGCCACCACGAGCCGGGCGCGAGGGCTGCCGTCCGGCCTCCGGCCGAGCGCCTCCAGCGGCAGAAGTCGCACCTCGAATCCGGTGCGTACGAGGTCGTCCACCACGCCGGCGAGCGGGAACGTGCGGTAGTACATGATGAAACGCGGATGCCACAGGGCGTTGCGCACCCGCATCGCCATGTCGAAGCCGAGGAACGACCAGTAGGCCCGGGAACCCACCGCGGGCGGCGCGCCCACCGGGAAGACGAACACGCCGCCCGGCCGCAGCGACGCGTACACCTGGTCGAACAGCGTGGGGCGTTCCTCCGGCAGGAAGTGGCCGAACGCCCCGAAGCTCAGGGCCAGGTCGAAGGCCGGCGCGAAGGGCAGCGCCCGGGCGTCGGCCCGCACCCAGTCCACCGCCGGCCCTTCGGCCGGTGCGGAGGCGACGGTGTGCGCGGACCGCGCCACGCCGAGCATGCCGGCGCTGAAGTCGACGCCGGTGACCCGCTCCCGGCACAGCTCCCGCAGGACGCCCACGCCCGCGCCGGTGCCGCAGCAGACGTCCAGGCCCCGGTCGAAGGGCCCGAGCGGCCGGACCGCGTCGGCGACGGCGTCGAGCACACGGTCCGGGGTCCGGTAGGGCGTCAGGTCGAACTTCGGGGCGAGCAGGTCGTATCCGCGCATCGTCGAGGAGAGCGCTTGTACGGCCAGTTCGCGCAGCGTGGGGCCCTGGGGAGTCGGCATCGCCGCTCAGCGTACCCACTGAGGCCGGCTCACACGGCGTAGCCGTACGGCAGGGGCAACTCGATGTCGCCGTCGAGGGCGCGCGAGGCGTTGCGGGCGAAGTAGGGGTCGCGCAGCAGTTCACGGCCGATCAGGACGGCGTCCGCGCTGCCCTCGGTCAGGATCTTCTCGGCCTGCACGGGGTCGGTGATCAGCCCGACGGCGGCCACCGGGAGGTCCGTCTCCTTGCGCACCCGCTCGGCGAAGGGCACCTGGTAGTCCGGCCCGACGGGGATGCTCGCCCCGGGGGCGAGTCCGCCCGTCGAGACGTCGAGCAGATCCACGCCGTGGGCGAGCAGTTCGCGTGCGAAACGGACGGTGTCGTCGGCGGTCCAGCCCTCGCGCGGGTCCTCGGGGTTCTCGGTCAGCCAGTCCGTGGCGGAGATGCGGAAGAACACGGGCAGTTCCTCGGGCCACACCGCGCGCACGGCGTCGACCACCTCGAGGGCGAAGCGCGTGCGGTTCTCGAAGGAACCGCCGTACTCGTCGGTGCGGTGGTTGCTCTCCGGGGAGAGGAACTGACCGATCAGGTACCCGTGCGCCCCGTGGACCTCGGCGACCTGGAAGCCCGCGTCGAGCGCCCTGCGTGCGGCGTCGGCGAACTGCCGCACGATTTCCTGGATGCCGTCGACGGACAGTTCGGTGGGCACCGTGTAGTGGTCGTCATAGGCGATGGCGCTGGGCGCCACCGGCTGCCAGCCCTCCGGGGAGTCGACGGGGACGGGACCTCCACCCTGCCAGGGGCGGCCTGTTGACGCCTTGCGCCCGGCATGGGCGAGTTGTATGCCGGGGACGGCCCCGTGCGCGGAGAGGGAGGCGGTGACGCGTCGGAACGCCTCCACCTGCCTGTCGTTCCAGATACCGAGGTCGGCGGCGCTGATCCGCCCCTCCGGGCTGACGCCGGTGGCCTCGACGAGCACGAGTCCCGTGCCGCCGACGGCGCGGGACGCGTAGTGGGCGAAGTGCCAGTCGTTGGGCGCACCCGTGTCGGGACCGGCCGCGTCCGCGCTGTACTGGCACATGGGGGCCATCCAGATGCGGTTGGGGAAGGTCAGCGACCGCAGGGTGCAGGGCTCGAAGAGTGCGCTCACAGGGGGCTCCGGATTCTCGGAATGCGACGGGCGGCGCCGTGGCCCGGTCCGCCCGGGCCACAGCATCGTACGAGATTCACCGTACTACGAGAAATACCGTACTACGCCGATCGTCGAATTATGGGCCGCACGGACCCGGCTCACCTCCGGCGCCGGAGCCGGATGTCGGCATCGGCGTCGTACATCTGGCTCCAGCTGCGTCCGCTGCCCGATGTCCAGGTCACCTGGACGTGTCCGCCCTCCGTCCTGACGGCCTCCACCGTCATCAGCCGGTCCGCGTCGCGGACGTCGCCCCGCAGCAGCTCGCGTGCCTTGACGGTGACGGGCTCCGCCGCGCGGGCGTTCTCGGCCTCGGCCGCGGCCGCGAGGAGCGCCGCGGCCAGTTCCCTGGCCGCGGCCGGGGAGCAGGACCAGGAGGCGCCGGCCGGCGTGCCCTCGATCCGGATTCCGACCTGGAGGGGGCCCTCGGCCGGTCCCGGGGCCACCTCCAGCGTCGCACCGTGCCCCTCGGTGTCCCGGATCTCGATGCTCATCCCTGCCGCCTCCTCGTCCTGCTCGTCCCGCTCCGGTCAGCTCAGCCGGAGGCTCTCCGGCGGGCCCAGATAGCTGGGCTTGAGGCCGCCGGTGTCCACCACGAGGTTCTGGAGTACCACGGTCGGGTCGACCATCCAGAATTTCAGGACGTGCGCCCCCGCCCGGCCGATGTGGTGCACGGTGCCGGTGCGGTTGACGTTGTCCGAGGTGTTGCGGGCCCACTGGGTGTTCATCGTGCCGTCGTCGGCCCCGGTGACCGAGGTGATGTTGACCGGCTGCGGAGCCTCGTCGTCGAAGGAGACGGCGTACGTGAGCCCGTCGGACGCCAGCGCGTTGTTACGGGGAGACAGATACGCCCAGACCGTGACCGGCCCGGTCGTGAACAGGCTGACGCGGTACTCCAGCCGGGGCCCTCTGCCGCCCGGGGCCTGGCGCCCGGCGGTGACCGGGAAGGGTTCCATGCCCGATCCGGTGCGGCCGATGTCCGGAATCCGCCGCCAGGAGATGCCGTCGCGGCCGACCGCCCGGTGGAAGTGGTCGGCCTCGATGGAGACGTAACCGTTGGCCTCGACGAATCCCCTGAGCTCCGCGCGCTCCAGGCGGGGCCGGTCGGCCACGGCCTGGACCACGACCTCGCTGCCGCCGGGGCCGGAGATGGCGACGGGGACCCTCGTTACCCCCTTGGGTGCGCGCGACCAGTCCACCCGGAAGGTGACCCTGGTCTGGGCGTCCACCCGGCCGCGTGTCCGGTCGGCGATCAGCCAGGAGGCACCCGTACGGACGCGGAAGTCGAAGGGTTCGGTGCCCCGGTTGAACACCTCGACATACTGAGCGGGCTGGCTCTGGTACGGGCTGAAGACCGGCAGCACCGCTTCGGCAGCGTCACCGGACCCCGGCCACCAGGCGGACGAGCCGTCGACGGCGACGCCCATCTCGGCCTTGCGCGGGAGTTCGATGCGCCGCACGGCGGGGAAGATCTCGTCGGCGAGGGCGACGTTGTTCAGCTCGGGCTGCTGCCAGGGGGCGTTGGGGCCGTAGCGGTCCACGTCGCCGTAACCGATGTGCGGCTGGGTCTGGAAGCCGTTCCACTTCCCGTCGGCCACCTCGGTGTTGAACCGGGCGGCGAGGGCGAAGTCCTCGGCGAGGCCCGACTCGGCCGTTGCGGCAAGCTGATTGGTCAGCGCGCGGCCCTGGGGCGCGTAGTGCAGGTTGGTGAACTCCGCCTCACGCAGGGCGTAGAGATTGGCGGTCGCCCGCACGGCGTAGCCGACGAGTTCGTACCAGGCGTCCTGGGCGGAGGCCGGCAGACCGCGGCGGACGCGTTCGGCCGCGGCGTCCAGGCGCCGCCAGTCCTCGGTGACCCGCTCCAGCTCGCGGTAGTCGACGATGCTGAAGGGCGTGGCCCGGTCGTCGTAGACGATGGCCGAGGAGTCCTTCGCCGGGTCCTTCGCCGGGTCGAGGGTGATCTTCCGGTTGAGCAGCTCGGGCTTGCGGCGGGACTGAAGCCGGGCGTAGGTGCGCAGGATCTCGGCGATCTCCTCGGCCTGCTTCTCCCCGAAGTTCTGCGCGGCGTACCGCTCCTCCCACTCCGCGAGCGCCTCCAGGGGCCAGCGGTCGGGCTTCCAGGCGTACTCCAGGAAGAACTGGGTGGGCAGTTCGTTGCCCTTGAGGTCGCCCACGTTGGTGACCCAGAGGCCGTGGTTGCCGTAGGCCGCGCTCTGGTGGAGCTGGTCCCACATGTTGGGGAGGGACGCGGTGTCGACCCACTTGTAGTTGCGGCCGACCCCGACGTAGTCGAAGTGGTAGTACAGGCCGTAACCGCCGCCGCGGGCATCGTTCTTCAGGTCGGGCAGCTTGCGGACGTTGGCCCAGTTGTCGTCGGTGAGGACGACGGTGATGTCGTCCGGGACACGCAGCCCGCGATCCCAGTAGTGCTGGACCTCCTTGTAGAGGGTCCACACCTGCGGGACCCGGTCCTCGGCGCCGAGCTCCTCGGCGAGGATCTCGCGCTGGGTGGCGATGATCTCGGTCATCAGCTCGATGCCGTCGCCGTCCGGCAGGCTGACATCGCCGTTGCCTCGCATGCCGAGGGTGACCACGCCCTCGAAGTCCTCGTCCGCCATGCGGCGTATGCCCTCGCGCCAGTAGGCCTTGATGGCTTCGGCGTTGCGGCGGAAGGACCACTCACCGGTGCCGCCGTAGGGGTCGTGGCCGGGCTTGGTGATGGTGCCCGCGCTGTCGCGCACGGCGGCGACGGCATGCCGGTTCCACTCCTCGATGCCCCGCATCATGGGTGCCTCGTGCGAGGTGCCCATGACGACACCGTAGGCCTTGGCGGTGGCGTGGTTCTGCGGGTCGTCCTCGGCGAAGGCGCGCCCCCAGACGGCGGGCCAGAGGTAGTTGGCCTTGAGGCGCAGCATCACTTCGAAGATCTTGGCGTAGAAGGCCGCGTTGAACCCGCCCTCGAAGCCCGGAGCCTTGCCGGGGCCGAAGAAGGCGGGGGCCCAGGTGCCCAGCGCCGGGTTCTCGTCGTTGATGAAGAAGCCCCGGTACTTCACGGCGGGGGTGCCCTGGCTGTGGAGGCCGGGCCGGACGTACAGGGCGTCGCGGTGGACGGGCGTGACGTCGTCCCACCAGTACCAGGGCGAGACCCCGATGCCCCGGGAGACGTCGTACGCGCCGAAGATCGTGCCGCGCTGGTCGCTGCCGGCGACGACGAAGGCGCGGTCCACCCCGGGCAGCGGCTTCTCGACCACGGTCTGGAGGCTGGTCTCCCACTTGCCCGTGATCCCGGAGGCCCTCAGCTTGCCCTCGGCGATCAGTCGGTCGATCAGCGGGCTGCGGCCGATGGTGCCCACGAGGACGATCTCGCGGCCCCGGGGCGCGGCGTCCTTGGAGAGCGCGGGGCGGACACCTGTGACGCGCTCGATGTCGTCCCGGAGGTCACCCGCCACCCGTACGACGCCGTCGTGGTCCCTGTCGCTGACCACGATGGGAGCCGCCCGGCCCGACCTGACCAGGGGGAAGGCACCGGAGCTGGGCGTGAACGAGATGTATGCGCCGGGGTCGGTGGGGTGGACCGCCGGGGAGCCGGCGGGCGCGGCCGATGCCTGGCCGGTCAGGCCCATCAGCGCCCTTAGCGGTGTCGCAGTCAGCGCCGTGATGCCGAGTCCGGCCCCGAGGACCGATCTGCGGCTGGTGTGCTTGTCCATGTTGCTCTCCATTTTGTTCACACACATGACAAATTGGACGGGCGTGAGCCCCTGGCGGAATTGCTGTACGGGCCTACGGCCTCATTCGGGTACGGCGGGCGACGCGGCGGGCCGGCCGGCGGCCGGCGCCTGCGCGCGTTCCTCGTCCGGCGAGGGCGAGAGCGCGGCGGTGATCGCGTCGGCGGTGTCGTCGGGCTCCGAGGTGATCAGCCCGACGACGATGTACACCACGAGCGAGGTGGCGAGCGGGGTGACGATCACGAGCGTCTGGTCCGTGCTGTCGAGCACGAACTTCACCAGGAGATATCCGAGCAGGCCCAGCGCCCAGGAGGAGAGGGCGGCCCGTGGTCCGAAGCGCCGGAAGACGGGCAGCAGCCCCAGCAGCATCGGGATGGATATGGGGCCCATCACGGCAGCGACCAGTCCGACGATGATGCCCAGTACGCCGCCGAAGTGGTCCGCCTCGATCGCGACGATCATGCTGACGCCGATGAAGACCACGGTGCACACCCGGGCGACGAGCAGGCCGGTCGCCGGGGAGAGGTCGCGGCTCCGCCCAGCAGATCGCTGACGGGGCGGCCCGCCGCCTTGCCCTGGATGTCCAGGCAGGCCACCTCGAAGGGCGAGAAGACCCGGTCGGCGGCGCTGCTGGTGGTGATCATCCCGGTGAGCCCCGACCCCTCGGGGCCGTCGTCACCGGCCAGCGCCGAGGCCACCTTGCGGTGCATGGCGCGGAGCGCGTGGACGTCCATGCCGGTGACCGCGTCGGCGGCTGCCCGCAGCCGGCGCAGATGCCCCTCGTCCGCGTAGGTCTCGCCGAGGCCGGCCAGTCCTTCGGCCGTGTCCATCTCGACGACCGCCCGCAGCGCGAAGGGTTCGTGTACGCCGACCGCGTTCAGCAGCGCCGGGTCCCGGAAGGCCACCGGAGTGATCCGCACTCCGGTGATCCGGAGGTCCGTCGTCATTCCGCCGCCTCTTCCGTACCCGTGGGGATGGTGTGGTTCAGTGCCTGCCGGCGGCGAGCGTCAGGGTCTGGCGCAGGGTGCCGTAGGCGGGCTTGGGGGCGTAGTTCTCGTCGAGGATGTTGGCCGCGCCCTGGCCGGGGAAGGTGTCCGGCACCCAGGAGTAGGCGTCGGTGAAGCCCCATACGGTGAAGTCGTTGCAGCCCGGGGTGAGGAGGCAGCCGCGCAGCAGGACGCCGTAGCCCTCGGCCTGGGCCTCGAGCTTGGTGCTGTCGGCCGGCATGGGCATCCGGACGTCGGCCTCGGTGATCGCGGTCTCCAGGCCGAGGCGGTCGAAGCGCGCCAGGTTGTCGGCGATGTCGTGGGGCGCGCTGTACTGGACGCCCAAGTGGCCCTGGACCCCCACACCGTGGACCGGCACGCGCTGCTCGCGCAGCTCGGTGACCAGGTCGTAGAGGGCGGTGCTCTTCGCGTTGACGCCCTCGATGTTGTAGTCGTTGATGAACAGCCGGGCCTTCGGGTCCGCCTGGTGGGCCCAGCGGAAGGCGTCCGCGATGTAGCCGGGGCCGAGCTTCCGCAGCCAGATGCTGTCCCTCAGCGTGCCGTCGTCGTTGAACGCCTCGTTGACGACGTCCCACTGCCAGATGTCGCCCTTGAAGTGCTTGACCTGGTCGGTGATGTGCCGTCGCAGGATCTCCCGCAGTTGTCCGGCGGTGAAGTCGCCGTTGTTCAGCCAGGCCGGCAGCTGGCTGTGCCAGACCAGGGTGTGGCCTCGGACCAGCTGGTTGTTCTTCTTCGCGAAGTCGACGAGCTCGTCGGCGGCGGCCCAGTCGTAGGTGCCGCGCTGCGGTTCGACCACCTCCCACTTCATGACGTTCTCCGCGGTGACGGAGGAGAACTCCCCCGCGACCTTGGCGCGGTACGGGGCGTTCTCGGCCAGAGCGGTCGTGTTGACGGCCGTGCCGATGCGCAGGCCGGCCTTCTTCCCGAGGCCGCCGAGCGTCTGCGGTGCCGCGCTCTGCCGGGCCTGCGTGCCGTGTCTCGCGGAGTCGTCGGCGGCGGCGGAGGTGGAGAGGGTGAACGCCGAGACGAGGAGCACGGCGGCGGCGGAGCCCACCGCGACCGAGCGAGTTGCCTTGAGCATGACAGGTGCCTTTCGGTGAGGGCGCGCGGACGCGAAGCCGCTGGCCGAGCGCGCCTGAGTGGCTTTCGAAAGTTTCGGCAGCACCCCGCGCACCCCTCGGGAGGGGCGCGCGGGGCGGGCGCGTGCGGGGAGCCGTGGCCCCCCGCACATCACTTCTGTGCGAGCGGCGCGTCGACCGATGTCTCGCAGACCATGCGGCGCCGGTGGTCGACGGTGCGCTCCGGTCCCGTGAGACGCAGCCGTACGGTGTGCCTGACATCGGCCGGGTCGCTGGAAGCGGCGAAGCGCAGCTCCAGGTCGCCCGGCTCCACGATCCGGTGCCCCGCGGTCCCGGTGAAGGAGACCAGGTCCGGGTGGAACCGGAAACCGACCCTCCGGGACTCCCCCGCGGCGAGCGGCACCCGGGCGTAGCCGATGAGCCGGGCCTCGGGTCGTGTGGTCTGGGCGACCGGGTCGTGGACGTAGAGCTGGACCACTTCGGCGCCGTCGCGGTCACCGGTGTTGCGGACCGTGATCGCGAGCTCGGTCTCACCGTCGGTGGGCAGCTCGGCCGGGACGTCGGGGCCCGGCTCCCAGGCGAACGAGGTGTACGAGAGTCCGTGGCCGAAGGGGTAGAGCGGGCTCGGGTCCAGATTGCTGACCCCGTTGGCGCGGCCGAGCGGCGGCTGCAGATAGGTCCAGGGCTGCCCGCCGGTGCCCTGGGGGACGCCCACGGGCAGACGGCCGGAGGGGTTGACCCGCCCCGAGAGCACCCCGGCCAGCGCCGGGCCGCCCTCCTCGCCCGGGAAGAACGCCTGCACACAGCCGGCCAGCCGGTCGGCCCACCCGCCGAGGGCGTAGGTCCGTCCCGTCAGCAGCACCAGCACGACGGGGGTGCCGGTCGCGAGCAGCGTGTCGAGGAACCGGCCCTGGAGACCGGGCAGCGCCAGGTCCGTCACGTCGCAGCCCTCTCCGGACGTGCCGCGTCCGAAGAGTCCGGCCCGGTCGCCGAGCACGGCCACGCAGACGTCGGCTCCGGCCGCCAGCGCGACGGCGGCCTCGATCCCTTCGGCATCCGTGCCGTCCACGTCGCAGCCCTGCGCGTAGTCGATGGCGGCCCCGGGGAACTCCTCGCGGAGCGACTCCAGGACCGTGGGGATCTCGATGCCCATGGGAGCGTCGGGGTGCTGGACCCCGACATGGCTCGGGAAGGAGTAGCAGCCGAGCATGGCCAGCGGGTCGTCGGCGCGCGGTCCGACGACCGCGATCCGTCCGGTGCCGCTCAGCGGGAGCGCGCCCCCGGAGTTGGCCAGCAGGACGCACGACCGCTCGGCGAGCTGCCGGGCCAGGGCGCGGTTGCGCGGCGGATCGAGGTCCACCGTGCCGCGCGCCCGCTCCGGGTCCACGCCGTCGAGCACGGGCGGCAGGACCTGCCGGTCCGGGTCGAGCAGG
This sequence comes from Streptomyces sp. NPDC002125, assembly GCF_053593715.1. Classification (NCBI taxonomy): domain Bacteria; kingdom Bacillati; phylum Actinomycetota; class Actinomycetes; order Kitasatosporales; family Streptomycetaceae; genus Streptomyces; species Streptomyces sp. NPDC002125. Next base: position 109,880 of record NZ_JBSFDD010000026.1, read on the forward strand.
CCGAGCTCGCACTTCTGCAGCAGGACCCGGTGCAGGGCGCGGTCCACCAGTTCCTCGGCCACGAGTCCGTCCCGTACGGCGGCGACGAGCGCGTCACCGTAGCTGCGCACGGTGGGCAGTTCCACGTCGACGCCCGCCGTCAGGGCCACCCGGGCGGCGTCGCCCCGGTCCGCGGCGACCCTGTGCAGGGTCTCCAGGAAGCCGATCGCGAAGTAGTCGGCGACGACCGTGCCGCGGAAGCCCCAGGTGTCGCGGAGGAGTCCGGTGAGCAGCGACGGGTCGGCGGCCACGGGGACCCCGTCGATCTCGGCGTACGAGTGCATCACGGAGCGGGCTCCGCCGTCGCGGACCGCCATCTCGAACGGCGGCAGGATCACGTCCGCCATCTCCCTGGACCCGGCCCGGACGGGGGCGAGGTTGCGGGCACCGGCCGAGGCGGAGTAGCCCGCGAAGTGCTTGAGCGTGGTGACGATCCCCGCGGACTCCAGGCCCTTCACATAGGCGGTGGCGACGGTGGCCACCAGATAGGGGTCCTCGCCGACGGTCTCCTCGACGCGGCCCCAGCGCAGGTCGCGCACCACGTCCAGGACCGGGGCGAGCCCCTGGTGGACACCCACCGACCGCATGTCGCTGCCGATGCGGTGCGCCATCTCGGCGACCAGCTCCGTGTCCCAGGCCGCGCCCCAGGCCAGCGGGACCGGGTAGGCGGTCGCCCCCAGCGTCGTGAATCCCGCGAGGCACTCCTCGTGGGCGATCGCGGGGATGCCGAATCTGCTCCCCTCGACGATCCTGGCCTGCGCCCTGGCCAGCGAGACGGCGCCGACGCCCGCGTCCACCGGGGCGGTGCCGAACGACCGGGTGAGCTGGCCGAGTCCGCGTGTGGTGATGTCGTCGAAGTCGATCGGGTCGACCATGTCGTTCTGGTGCGGCGCGACTCCGTCGCCCTCCGCGTCGGCGCCCACCCAGATTCCGTACAGCTGGGCGGACTTCTCCTCGAGCGTCATCCGGGCCGCCAGGTCGGCCACCCTCTCCTCGGGGCTGAGCGAAGTGTCGCGCCACGGGCCGTCGACGGCGGAGGGCGGATCGGCCTGACGGGCCTGCGGGACAGGGTGGATTGCCATGGCGACAGGGGTTCCTCTCATGAGTGCGTGGGTCCGGGGCTGCGTCGGTGTGCTATTTGCCGCCCACGCCCATCAGTCCGTTGATCAGCGCCCGCCGGGCCACGAGGTACACGGCGAAGATGGGGATGACGGAGAGGACGATCGCTGCCAGAACAGCGGGGATGTTCACTCCGAACTGGCTCATGAAGTTGAACAGCCCCAGTGTCAGGACGCGTTGCTCCTCCGACTGCGTCAGGATCAGCGGGAACAGGAAGCCGTTCCACGCCTGCAGGGCGGAGAAGATCGCCACCGTGCTGATCCCGGCCTTGGAGAGCGGTACCGCCAGCTGCCAGAGCATCCGCAGGGGCGATGCTCCGTCGAGGGCCATCGCCTCGTACATCTCCTCGGAGACATCGCGCATGGTGCCGCTGAGCACCAGGACCGCGACGGGCATCGCGAAGGCCGCGGTGGGCAGGATGATCGCCCACAGGGTGTCGTACAGCCCCATCTTCCCGATCATCAGGTACAGGGGCACGATCACCGCCTGCGCCGGGATCGCGACGCCGAGCAGGAAGGTCCGGAAGGCGAGGGACGAGAGGCGGCTGCGGGTGCGCACCGCCACGTAGGCCACCGGGACGGAGAGCACCAGGACGAGCGCGACCGTGGCCACGGCGACGACGGCGGTGTTGCCGATCAGCGAGAGGAACCCGCTGTCCAGCACGGTGTCGTAGTTGTCGAGGGTGGGATCGGTGGGGATCGCGAGCGGGTCGCCGTTCAGCGCCTCGTCCTGCCGCATCAGTGACGCGGAGACCAGGGTGTAGAGCGGCACCAGGACGATGAGCAGCCAGATCAGCGAGCCGATGCCGGCCACCGGGTTGCCCAGGGACCTGCGGCGGCGGGCCGTGCCGGCGCGACGCGGCGCGCTGGGTGTCACGCGGTGCTGCGGCGCAGCGGGGCGGGTGTCGATCGACATCTCGTCACATACCTTCCCGGGTGGACCGCATGGACCCGAAGCCACTGAGCCGGACCATGATCAGCGAGATACTGGTGGCCACGACGACGAGCGCCGTGGCGATGGCCGCCGCGTAGCCGAGGTCGTAGGTCTGGAAGCCGGTCCGGTACATCAGGTAGGGCAGGATCGTGGTGTCCGTGCCGGGACCGCCCTTGGTCATGATGAGCACGGTGTCGAAGTACGTCAGCGAGCCGACGATCATCAGGACCGACGAGGTCGTCATCGTGTGCCGCAGCTGCGGCAGCGTGATGTGGAAGAACTGCCGCACCATGCCCGCGCCGTCGATGGACGCGGCCTGGTACAGGACTTCCGGGATCTGGCGGGCGCCGCCCTGGTAGATCAGCGTGTGGAAGGGCATGAACTGCCAGCCGCCGACGAACGCCACCACGAGCAGGGCGCCGGTGGACGACCCCATGACGTTGGGATCGATGCCGATCCAGGGTCCGATGGTCTGGATCACGCCGAAGTTGGGGTCCAGCAGGGCGTGGAAGAGCATCGCGATCGCCGTGGTGGAGAGCAGCAGCGGGATGAAGAAGATGGCGGACAGGAAGGCGCGGCTCCGCTGGCGGCCGGCCGCCCACACACCCAGCAGCAGGGCCACCGGGGTCTGGAAGACCCAGCTGATCGTGGTGAGCAGGAGGCTCAGCCACGCGGCCTGGCCGAATTCGGAGTCCTTGAACAGCCTGGTCCAGTTGTCCAGGCCGGTCAGGGTCGGGGAGTCCAGCCCGTCCCATTCGCAGAAGGAGAGGTAGACGGCGATCGCCAGGGGGACGATCGCGAAGAGGGCGAAGAAGAGGATGCCGGGGACGGCCCAGGCGACCGGGGGGCGGCCGACGTTGCCGACGGCCGCCTTCCTGTCTCCGTGCCTCTTCGCGACCGGAGTGTGGTGGGACATCGTTACTTGGCGGCCTTCATCGCTTCGACGAACTGTTCGGGAGTGCTCTTGCCGGCGAACAGCTTGCTGATCTCCGTGAGCAGCGGCGTGGCGTACTGGGCTTCGAGCGCCTGGTCCCACGAGAGAGTGAAGCTCGGGGCCTTCTGCACCATCTCGTACTGGTCGGTGGCGAACTGCGGGTTGGGGGAACCGCTGAGCATCGAGGCCGCGTTGGACGTGGTGGGGACGTCACCGTTGTCGACGAGGGCCTGTGCGTAGGACTCCGACGCCATGGCCTTCAGGAAGTCGACGGCGGCGTCCTTGTGCTTGGTCCTGGCGTTGACGGACCAGTAGTTGGTGGGGTTGCCCACCACGTTGGCGGGGTCGCCCACGCCGTCGGCCACCGTCGGGAAGGCGGTCCAGCCGAGGTCCTTCTTCGCGAACTCGGGAGCCTTGCCCAGCTGCGTGGAGTACTCCCACGAGCCCATGAGGTGCATGGCGGCCTTGCCCTTGTTGAGCAGGGTCGGGGCTCCGCCGTTGCCGTAGTCGACGGAGTTGAAGTTCTTGCCGAAGGCGCCGTCGTCGATCAGCTGCTTGACGGTCTGCGCCGTCTTGAGCACCGCCGGGTCGCCCCAGCCGTCGGTGTCGCCGTCCTGGATCTTCTTGAAGACCTCGGGACCGCCGATCCGGTCCAGCAGGTACTCCATCCACATCAGTTCGGGCCACTTGTCGGAGCCGCCGAGCGCGAACGGGGTGATCCCGGCGTCCTTGAAGGTCTTGATGGCCTTCTGGAGGTCTTCCCAGGTCTTGGGCGGCTCGATCTTGTGCTCGGCGAAGAGGGTCTTGTTGTAGAAGAGCATCACCGGCTGCATGCCGCGCATGGGCACCCCGTAGATCTTCCCCTCCAGGCTGCCGGCCGTCATGATCGAGGGGAGGAAGCCCTCCTTCAGCGTGGCGTCGTTCTTGACCGTCGACGTCAGGTCCACCAGGTCCTTGGAGTCGACGTACGGCTTGATGGAGCCGCCGCCCCAGTTGAAGAAGACGTCCGGAGCGCTGGGCGATCCCATGGCGCTGCGCAGCTTGTTGACGTAGTCGGTGCCGGGCACCGACACCAGCTTCACCTTGACCTTCGAGGTCTTGTTGAACGTGTCGACCGCGGCCTGCTGAACCTTGACCGCGTCGTCGCCGTAGACGTAGGCGGTGATGGTTCCGCCGTCACTTCCACCGGCCCCTGAACCGCAGCCGGCCAGCAGCCCGGCCATGGCCATCGCCGCACCTGCTGCGGCCCATCTCGTCGTACGTGTGCCCTGAGTGAATATCCCCGACCGCATGACCGCACCTCTGTCGAATGTTTCGGCGTGCCTTTCGAATGTTGCCGGAACCGTACGGTCGCGTTTCGGGCCAGTCAAGGGGGCGGGAGGAAGGATTTACGAACCTTGCCCGGACGCGTGTGCACGGCGACAAGGGAGCTACGATTCGTGCATGAGCCCCGCAAAGGTCCAGCCCCAACAGGAGAAGGCGTCCGTCGACGAGTCGTCGGAGAGCACCGCCACGCTGGCGGAGATCGCCCGAGCGGCCGGAGTTTCCGCTCCGACAGTTTCGAAAGTGCTGAACGGCCGCGCCGACGTCGCCCCTGCCACGCGCACGAGGGTGGAGGACCTGCTGCTGAAGCACGGTTACCGCCGCAGGCGCGGCGCCTCCCAGCAGTCCCAGCTCATCGACCTGGTCTTCCACGAGCTGGACAGCGCCTGGGCGATGGAGGTCGTCCGGGGTGTCGAGAACGTCGCACGGGAGGAGGGCCTGAGCCTGGTCCTCTCGGAGAGCGCGGGCCGGCTGACCCCGGGCCAGACCTGGGTGGACGGTGTTCTGGCACGCCGCCCGGCCGGAGTGATCCTGGTGCTCTCGGACCTCGACGCGGCGCAGCGCGCACAGCTGACCAGCCGCTCCATCCCGTTCGTCGTCGTCGATCCGGCGGGCGACCCCGGGGACGACATCTTCTCGGTCGGCGCGGCCAACTGGCAGGGCGGCCTTGCCGCCACCCGTCATCTGACGGGCCTGGGCCACCGCCGGATCGGCATCGTCGGCGGACCGGCCCGCATGATGTGCAGCCGCGCCCGTCTGGACGGCTACCGCGCCGCACTGGAGACCTCGGGCGTCCCGATGGACCCCGAGCTCGTCCGCGAGGGCGAGTTCAACCACGAGGACGGCTATACGGCGGCGCTGGAACTGCTGCGCCTTCCGGAGCCGCCCACCGCGATCTTCGCGGGGAACGACCTCCAGGCTCTCGGGGTGTACGAGGCCGCGCGCGAGCTGGGTCTCCGCATCCCGGACGACCTCAGCGTGGTCGGCTTCGACGACCTGCCGCTGACCCGCTGGATCGGCCCGCCGCTGACCACGGTGCGCCAGCCGCTGATCGAGATGGCCGAGACCGCGACCCGTCTGGTGCTCGACCTCGGCCGCGGCAGGCAGCCGGCCACGACGAGGGTGGACCTGGCGACGAGCCTGGTGGTCCGCAGCAGCACGGCGCCGCCGACGCGCTGAGGGGAGTGCTCCGCTCCCCTCAGCCGCGCGTCACGACCGTTCCGACCTGGGACGACGCCGTGCGCCCGGCCACTGTCAGTGGCCGGGTGCACACTGGCCTCAACCGGCACAACGGCGTTTCGGGAGGTCTTGTCATGACTGAGATACTGCTCACCGTGGGCACCCGCAAGGGGCTCTTCATCGGCCGCAGGCGCGGCGGCTCGTGGACGTTCGGCGATCCGCACTTCAACGCCCAGGCGATCTACTCCATCGCGATCGACACCCGCGGCGCGGCGCCCCGGCTGCTGGTCGGCGGGGACAGTGCGCACTGGGGTCCCTCGGTCTTCCACTCCGACGACCTGGGCGCGAGCTGGGTGGAGCCGCAGCAACCTGCCGTGAAGTTCCCGCAGTTCACCGAAGCGTCGCTGGAGCGGGTGTGGCAGCTGCACCCCGCGGGCCCCGAGGCCCCGGACGTCGTCTACGCGGGCACCGAGCCCGCGGCGCTGTTCCGGTCGGACGACCGGGGCGAGTCCTTCGAGCTGGTCCGCCCGCTCTGGGAGCATCCGACGCGGTCCAAGTGGGTGCCGGGAGGAGGCGGCGAGGGGCTGCACACGATCCTGACCGACCCGAGGGACCCGGCGGCGGTGACCGTCGCGGTGTCCACCGCGGGCGTGTTCCGCACCAAGGACGGCGGCGAGCGCTGGGACCCGGCGAACAAGGGCGTCTCCGCAGTCTTCCTGCCGGACCCCGACCCCGAGTTCGGCCAGTGCGTGCACAAGGTCACCCGGGACGCGGCGGACCCGGACCGGCTCTATCTCCAGAATCACTGGGGCGTGTTCCGCAGCGACGACTCCGGGGAGCACTGGACGGACATCGGGGCGGGCCTCCCCTCGGACTTCGGCTTCGCCGCGGCGGCGCACCCGCACCGCGCCGACACGTTCTACCTCTTCCCGATCAACGCCGACGCCGACCGCGTCCCCGCCGGTCACCGCTGCAGGGTGTTCCGCACACGCGACGCGGGTGAGACCTGGGAGCCGCTCAGCCGGGGCCTTCCGGACGGCGACCACTACGGCACGGTGCTGCGCGACGCGCTCTGCACGGACGACGCGGACCCGGCGGGCGTCTACTTCGGCAATCGCAACGGCGAGGTCTACGCGAGCGCGGACGACGGCGACAGCTGGCAGCAGCTCGTCTCGCATCTGCCCGACGTGCTGTGCGTGCGGGCGGCGGTGCTCGCCTGACCGGCGATGTCCCGAGCGGCCGTGTCACCTGGCGGGTTTCGCCTGGCGGGTTTCGCCTGGCGGTCATCCCTCGGTCGGGACGCAGAGCACGGGCACGGTCGACAGGTGCAGGAGCTTGTGCGGGGTGGAGCCGAGCAGCGCCCCCCGCATCGGGCTCTCCCCCCGGCTGCCCACGATGATGACCCGCGCCCCGTGCTGTGCGGCGGCCTCGATCAGTGCCTGCGCCGGCTTCAGGTCGACGACCGCGACCGTAGTCGGCACGCCGGCCTCTTCCGCCGCCGCGACCGCCCGTTCCAGACCCGCGCGCCCGGCCTGGCGGATGGCCTCGTACTGCGCGCGGTACTCCTCGCCGGTGGGGCCGGGCGGAGCTGCCCCGTAGACCAGCACGAGCCGCTCGCCGAAGGCGGCGGCCACCTCGATCGCGACCCGCAGGGCACGCGCGGCACCCGGCGACTCGTCGTACCCGAGAACCACGGACATCTCAGTGCTCCTCTCCGTGCACGAGTCCCGGGTCGACCACAGCGGGCAACGGTGGGGCTGCGTCGCGCGTCCGGAGCCAGGGATGCCAACGGGGCGGCGGGGGATGCTCAGGGCAGGCGCCAGTCCACCGGCTGCTGCTCCGCGCGGACCAGGAATTCATTGGTGCGGCTGAAGGGCCGCGAGCCGAAGAAGCCACGGTCGGCGGACATGGGCGAGGGGTGGGCGGACTCGATCGCGGGCAGATCGCCGAGGAGCGGCCGCATATTGCGGGCGTCACGCCCCCACAGCACGGACACCATCGGCTTGCCCCGCGCGGCCAGCGCGCGGATGGCCTGCTCGGTCACTTCCTCCCAGCCCTTGCCGCGGTGCGCGGCCGGCTTGCCCGGCGCCGTGGTCAGGGCGCGGTTGAGCAGGAGCACGCCCTGCCGCGTCCAGGGCGTCAGATCCCCGTTGGACGGCCGGGGAAGACCGAGGTCGGAGTGCAGTTCCCTGAAGATGTTCTCCAGGCTGCCCGGCAGTCGCCGCACCTCGGGTGCGACCGCGAAGCTGAGGCCGATGGCCATGCCCGGGGTGGGATAGGGGTCCTGACCCACGATCAGGACGCGTACGTCGTCGAACGGTTGCTGGAAGGCTCGCAGCACGTTCTTCCCCGCCGGGAGGTAGGTGCGGCCGGCGCCGATCTCGGCGCGGAGGAAGTCCCCCATCGCCGCGACCCGGCCCGCCACGGGCTCCAGTGCCTTGGCCCAGCCGGGTTCCACAAGTTCGCTCAACGGTCGCGCTGCCACAGGCGTCACTCTACCGGCCCACACCGACAGCGTGATCATGCGGGCTCCGAGGGGACGGGCCCGGGCGGTAGGCTGCGCGTCGTCTTCAGTCCTCCAGCCCCGGAGCCGGTCCATGAGGTCGCACAGAGCACGGTGGTCGCGGTGACGGCCGCCCCGGGTCCGTACGTCCTCGGCGTGGACTCGGGCGGTTCCGGACTGCGGCTGGCCCTGGGGTCCATGGACGCCCGGCACCCGGCCCGCACGGCCGTCTGCGAGGAGCCGGTACGGACGGGTCCGGGAGGAATCGACGCCGGACATCTGCTGGAGCAGTTGCTGCCCGCCGCCCGACGGCTGCTGGACCAGGAGGGCCCCGGAGCCGCTGTCGCCGCCACGGCGATCGGCGCGGCCGGCATGGCGACGCTGGGCGACCGGCTGCGCGCCGAACTGCCCGGCGCGCTCGCGGAGGCGCTGGGTGTGCGGCGGCTCGCCCTCGCAGCCGACGCCGTGACCGCGTACGCCGGAGCGCTCGGCCAGCGGCCCGGAGCGGTCGTCGCGGGGGGCACCGGCATGATCGCGCTCGGTACCGACCTCACGGCCTGGCGCAGGGCGGACGGCTGGGGACACCTGCTGGGCGACAGCGGCGGCGGCGCCTGGATCGGGCGTGCGGGGCTCGACGCGGCGATGCGTGCGCACGACGGCAGGCGTGGCGGTTCACCCGCGCTGCTGGCGCGGGCCGAGGCCGCCTTCGGACCGGCCACCGGCCTTCCGGGCGAGCTCTACCCGCGTACGGACCGGCCCGCGCTGCTCGCCTCGTTCGCCCCCGAGGTCGCGGCCTGCGCCTCTGACGACGAGGTCGCGGCGGGGATTCTGCGGGAGGCCGCCGCCCATATCGCCGAGGCAGCCGCCGCGGTGTGCCCCCGGACGCCGGACCTCCGGTCCGGTGAGTTCGAAGTCGCTCTGACCGGCGGGCTGTTCCGGTTGGGCGAGCATCTCCTGGGGCCGCTGCGCGGCGAACTGGCCCAGCAGGTCCCGCAGGCGCGGGTGGTGCCCGCCGCCGGTGACCCGCTGCACGGTGCGCTGGAGATCGCCCGAGCGCTGGCGGGGACCGGCCTGCGGCTCCCACCCCACCCGGCCCTGCTGTTCGTACCGGGAGTAACGTAGACGATTCGAGCACTCGTACGCCCGGACAGAGCAGGTCAGTAGCCCGGTATGCCGTTCAACAGACATATACGGACAGATAACGCCTGGTCGCCCCCTCCCCGAACAGAGGGGTACCCAAAACCAGTAGCATGCGGCGCCATGAGCACCCCCACTGGGCCCGCTTCCGGCCTGCCTGTACGAATGCCGCGACCTCGCCAGTCCGGACGGCACCGCCGCCCGGAGCCCGTGGTCGCACCTGAGGGCGCTGCCGCGCTCGTTCTCGCCGTTCCCGGCACCCCTTCCCCGGCCTCGCGCAGCCTGGCCGAGGAAGTGATCAGCATTGCCCGTTCCGAGCTGCCCGGCCTGAACGCGCAGATCGGTTATCTCGACGGTGACGACGCCGAGTATCCCGCGCTCGCCTCCGCGCTCGCCCACGCCGCCACCGAGCGCACCGCGCGCTACGAGCAGGCCACCGCCGCCGGCCGCGAGGTGGCCGAGCCCTCGGGTCCGTCCGCCGTCGTGGTGCCGCTCCTCGCGGGGCCCGACAGCTCCCTGATGCGGCGCATACGGCAGGCGGTCATGGACAGCGGCACACAGGCCGAACTGACCGACGTACTGGGTCCGCACCCGCTGCTCGCCGAGGCGCTGCACGTGCGCCTCTCGGAGGCCGGGCTGGCCCGCGCCGACCGCGCGCGGCTCTTCACCGTCGCGACCGCGGCCGACGGCATCGTGCTGGCCACGGTCGGCGGCGAGGAGGCCGTGCAGGCCGCCGGGATCACCGGCATGCTGCTGGCCGCCCGCCTCGCGGTGCCGGTGATGGCCGCGGCCCTGGACGTCGAGGGGTCGATCGCCTCGATCGCCGCGCAGCTCCAGAACTCCGGTTCCGCGCAGCTCGCGCTCGCGCCGTACCTGGTGGGCCCCGAGATCGAGGCGGGCCTGCTGGACGCCGCCGCGAAGGAGGCCGGCTGCGCGACCGCCGAGCCGCTCGGCGCCTACCCGGCCATCGGCAAGCTCGTGCTCTCGCTGTACGCGACGGCGCTGGGGATCACCCCGGCGACGCCGCAGGGAGCCCAGGCCCTCTGACCCACGCCTGCCCCGGGCCCGAACGATGCGGCGCGGACCGGCTTTCCGCCGGCCCGCGCCGCATGCCGTTCCAGGGCCCCGCCCTTCAGGGCCCAGTCTCCTCAGGCGAAGACCACGCAGGAGGCGGCCGGAACCTCGATGGAACCCGCGTGGGCCGGGATTCCCGTCTCCGCGTCCACCGCGAACCAGCAGACGCCCCCCGAGCGCTCGTTCGCGGCGTACAGCCACTGCCCCGTGGGGTCGAGCGCCAGGTCGCGGGGCCAGTGCCCGCCGCAGCCCACGGCTGCCGCCAGAACGGGCTTCTCGGCCGTCTCGTCGAGCGTGAGCACGGAGATGCTGTCGTGCCCCCGGTTGGCCGTCCACAGGAACCTGCCGTCGTGGGAGACCACCAGCTCGGACGGGTAGGTCCGCGCCTCGCCCCCTTCCCCGTGTGCGTCATGCGGCAGCACGGGCGTCTCGCCGACGGGTTCGAGCAGACCTCCGGCCGCGTCCCAGCGGCACACCGTCACGGTCGGTTCCAGCTCGTTCAAGACGTAGACGTGTCCCCCGGACGGGTGAAAGGCCAGATGGCGCGGCCCGGTCCCCGGACGCAGCGTCGTCTCGGTGTGCGGCCGCAGGGACCCCGTGCGGGGATCGAGGGCACAGACGCGCACGGAGTCGGTGCCGAGGTCCACGCTCAGCACCCAGTTCCCCGAGGGGTCGGGGAGCACCTGGTGCGCGTGCGGCCCCGCCTGGCGTCCGGCGTCCGGGCCGCTGCCCTCGTGCCGCAGCACGGAGGCCGCCGGGCCGGGCGAGCCGTCGTGCCGCACCGGGAGCACGGTGACACTGCCGGAGCCGTAGTTGGCGGTGAGCAGATGGTCCGCGGCGAGGGACAGGTGGGTGGGACTGCTGCCGTCCACGGGCCGCACCTCGCCGAGCGGACGCGGTGTGCCGTCCTCGTCGACGGTGAACGCCGCGACGGCGCCCTCGGAGGTCTCACTGACCGCGTACAGCACGGTGGCGCCCGTCGCGGGGGCCCGGCCGACGGCGAGGAACGACGGGTCGGCGACGAGGTCGGTGGACGTGAGCGCGGACAGCGCTCCGGTGTCCCTGTCGACGTCGGCAACAGTGATCCCCTGGCCTCCCGCGGAGGTGAACGACCCTATGAACGCCCGTACGGCACTGTCCGCGGCCATCGCGCTACCCCTTTTCGCTCCGTCACGATCTTCACGACCGACGGTAGCAGGCAGGGGTTTTTGGTCCAGACCAATATGAGCCTTACGTGGGGCGGCTCAGGCGGCGGCCAGCGGAGCGCGCGGTGAGCTGTGCAGCGGGGCGGCGAGTTCGGCGAGCGCCCGCTCCAGGCTGTGGAGATGGGCCAGCGCGGGTTCGCCGGCAGCGGCGGGCGCCGGGGCGCCGGCGAACGCGGCGGAGGCGCGGCGCCCGCGCACCGGGGCCGTCAGTGCCTCCACCGAGGCCTCCACGCGCCAGCAGGCGGCGGCCAGCCGGGCGTCGTGGGACGCCTCGGGGTCCGCGGCGACGGAGGCCAGCCCCCGCACCTCGCGAGCGCAGACGTCCAGCAGGGCGAGCACCTGCACGGCCCGCGCCTTGCGGGCGCGCAGCGGGCTCAGCGGATGCACGAGCGGGCCGAGCGACAGCCGTACGCGCCCGAGGAGCGCTTCCAGTTCGGCGACCCGGGGAGCGGGGTCGGCGGTCGCCGAGCCAGCGAGCCGCGCGGCGGCCTCGGCGGTGCAGGCGTGCACGCAGCGCAGGGCCCGCTGGATCCAGGCGTCGGTGGTGGCATGGGTGGTGACCGGCAGGACCACCAGCACGGCGACCATCGCGCCGAGCGCACCGACCCCCGTCTCCGTGAGGCGCAGTGCGAGCAGCGCCGGATCGAGGACGCCCAGCAACCCGTAGAGCGTCCCCGCCAGGACGGTCACCGAGAACATCATCCAGGTGTACGAGACGGCGGCGGTGTAGAAGATCCCGAAGACGCCGAGCGCCACCAGGGCGGCGGAGGGCAGGGCGGCCCCGTGCAGCGGGGCGATGACGAGGAGCCCGACGGGGATTCCCGCCAGCGTCCCCAGCACCCGCCGGAATCCCCGGACCAGGGTCTCGCCGCGCGACGCGGTGTTGACGAAGACCCACCAGGTCGCGCCCACGGCCCAGTACCAGCGTTCCCCGGAGAGGAGCTGCCCCGCCAGCAGCGCGAGAGCTCCGCCCACGGTCGCCTGGACCGCCTGGCGCGTGGTGGCCCTGGCCAGACCCCGGGCGGCGGGCGGCGCGAGCACGGCGGCCACGGGCAGCCGGCGCTCGTAGCACCAGAGCCCGAAGCGGACGGCCGAGGCGGTGAGGACCGAGAGCAGGACCGCGGAGTACACCTCGGGCAGCTGCTCGGGCAGGGTGTGGAGGAACTGGGTGATGAAGAAGGCCATGAAGGCGAACACCCCCAGCGAGTGGCCGCGCGGGCCCCAGCGCCTGGCGTAGACACCGGCGCCCATGACCGCGAGGAAGGCCGCGTCACGCGCCACGGGCTGGTCGTGCAGCACGGCCGCCAGGGCGAGGACGGGAAGGCCCGCAACGGGCAGGAGCGCCGTGGTGACCGCCTGCCCGCGCACGGTGGGGTCGGTCACCGTGAAGAGGGCCAGCAGCGCGGCGAGCCCACCGGTGATGGCGCCGACGAGCGAGTGGCCGGCCAGACCGCACACGACGACGGCCAGCCCGATACCCAGGACGGCCCTGGTCGCGTGACGCAGACGCGCCCGCCCCGGGTCCGGTGCCACGAACGCCCTCTTCAGCACAGATGCCCCGCCTCCCCATGAAAAAGGGCGCCACGGAGTATCCGCAGCGCCATCGACGGGACCATCACACCACGGCGAAGACTTCTGGCTCAAACGTACGTCCGTTAACTGAGCCATTGGCCCAGTGGATCGGGTCGGACCTGTACCACGGGTCGGCCAATGGCCGGAGGGGCGGGAGTCCGCCGCGTCGGGTGCCGAGCCCTCGCCGGTTCAGCGCCCGTACGTGGCCCGGCAGAGGTCGACGATGTCGGCGGTCGCCACTCCCCGGCCCGTCGCACAGACGGTGCGCATGTCGTGCGGCTGCGGCGCCCGGGCCACGTACGGGGAGCGGGCGCGGCGGGGCTCGGGGCGGGGCGGGGCCTGGTGTCGCGGCCCGTCGGCGGCACTCCGGCGGGCCGGGGGTGCGGCCACGTCCGGCCGGCGGAGCTGCGGACCCGCTTTCGCCGCCCCCTTCCGCTTCCGCTTCTCCTCGCCGCGCGGCCGCTCCCCGGTCTTCCCCAGGGCGTCGTGCACCGCCGCGGGAGCCGTCGGCGCCGCGGAGGCCTGCACGGCGGGGGCGTTGCCGCTGCGCACGGAGGCCGCGGGCGCGGGTCTGTCCGTCCCGGGCTGTACGGATACACAGCCGGCCGTGGTCAGCAGGGCGACGAGCGCGAGGGACATCGACCGCAGGTTCATGCCCTGATCAACGACGGTCCGATCAGCCGGACACGTCCGGAGCCCACACCCCCGGCAGCGCGGAACCCACGGCCCGGGTGCCGCACCCCCACCCCTCCAGCCCGGAACCCACGGCCCAAGTCGCGTCCTCAGCCGGACAGCCCGGCCCTGGCGATGCCCAGCGCGCGGGCGACCGCACCCGGCAACGAACCCGGACCCGGGTCCTCGCCCCAGGCCCACTGCTCGACCGCGATGCGCAGCGCGCTGTTGAACAGGGTCGCCTGCACCCGTGGTTCGAGGTCGTCCGGGGTCCTGCCCGTGCGTTCCGCGATGACCTCCGCGAAGACCCGCTCCGCGTCGTAGTGGACCTGGAGCCAGACGGCCCGCAGCCCGGGCTCGGTGCGGGTGAGCAGGACCAGGTCGCGCAGGGCCTCGGCATCGGCGGAGGCGGACTCGCCCGTGGGCCCGGACGGGTCCCCGGCGAAGGCCTCGGCGAGCGGCCGGTCGCGCGGCCACGACCTCATGAGGACCGTGGCGGAGTCGAGGGCGTAGGTCAGCAGCGGACTGACGCAGAGCTCCTTCGACGAGGTGTAGCGCCACAGGGTCCGCTGCGAGATCCCCGCCGCAGCGGCGATCTCCTCGGCGGTCGTCGCGGCCACGCCCCGGTCGGCGAAGAGGCGTACGGCTTCCCGGGCGATCTCCAGCCGGGTGGCGGCCTTGCGGCGTTCGGTCAGCGGGGGGCGCCCGAGGCGCGCTCCGCTGCCCGCCGCGGTTTCGGCGGAGGCGGCGGAACGGTCCTTCGTCCCGCCGACGTGTGGGGGCTGCACGACTTTCGGCCACCTTCCTTCCCGGCTGCGCCCATCGTAGCGAGAGCCTTTCTGGCACTACTCGCCATTTTGGCACAGCACGCCAATAAAGTACCGTGACGACGGAAACACCGATCGCAAGGAGCATCTCGTGAGCGTCACCACCAGCGGCCCCGGCCGCAGCGTCATCGTCACCGGAGCCGGTTCGGGAATCGGCCGGGCCGCCGCCCTCCGGTTCGCGCAGGAGGGCGCGCGCATCGTGATCGCGGACGTCGACTCCGCCTCGGCCGCCACCGTCGCCGAGGAGGTGGCACAGGCCGGGGGCACCGCGGTGACGGTGATCGGGGACCTGCGGGACCAGGCGGTCGTCGACCGGGTCGCGGCAACGGCGGCCGAGGAGTTCGGCGGGATAGACGTCCTGGTCAACAACGCCGGGATCATGGACAGCATGTCGGCGGCGGCCGACACCGGTGACGACGAGTGGGAGCGCGTCATCGGCATCAATCTCACGGCCCCCTTCCGCCTCACCCGCGCCGTGCTGCCGCACATGCTCGCCGCCGGCAAGGGCGCCATCGTGTTCACCGCGTCGGAGGCCTCCCTGCGGGGCAGCGCGGCGGGTGCGGCCTACACCGCCTCCAAGCACGGCATCGCCGGTCTGACGAAGTCGCTGGCGGTCATGTACCGCGACAAGGGCATCCGCTCCAACGCCATCGCCCCGGGCGGCACCATCACCAACATCCGGGTCGAGGCCGACCGGGGAGCCCATGGACCCGCCGCCCTCGCGCCCTACATGGGCAACGTCGGCACCCCCTCGCAGGCGGACGAGCAGGCGGCGGCCATCGTCTTCCTCGCGTCCGAGGCGGCGAGCAACATCAACGGGGCGATCCTCCCCGTCGACAACGGCTGGTCCGCGGTCTGACGGACCCCTCGCCCTCCGGCCCGCGCGCACCGTCCTCCGACGGCACACGCGGGCCGGAGGCGTTTCCGGACAGCCCGTCACCATCCGCCCGAGGCCGTCGGTACGCCGTGACCACACGGCAGGGATGCGGCACTGCGGAGGGGCTCGGCGCGCCGCAGCGCCTGACGGGCCCTGGGCGACGAGCTGTACGCGGTGGGGACCGGACGCGGGGGTGCCGACTCCGAACGGGCGACCGCCGGTCGCCGTGAGCAGGAAGTACAGTCGTGCCACTGATCTCCCGGCCAGGAGGATCACCCAGCCCCAAGGAGCACGGCCGGTCATGGCGGTGGACGCCCTCGACACCCGCATCCTGCGGCTGCTCATCGAGCAGCCGCGCACCAGCGTGCGCGAGTACGCGCGCATCCTCGGGGTGGCGCGCGGCACCCTCCAGGCACGCCTGGACCGGCTGGAACGGGACGGGGTGATCACGGGCACGGGCCCGGCCCTGTCCCCCGCGGCCCTCGGCCACCCGGTGCTCGCCTTCGTCCATCTGGAGGTCACCCAGGGGCATCTGGACGAGGTGGGGGACGCGCTCGCCGCCGTACCGGAGATCATCGAGGCGTTCTCGACCACCGGGGGCGGTGATCTGCTGACCCGGGTGGTGGCCCGCGACAACGGGCATCTGGAGGACGTGATCCAGCGGCTGATCCAGCTCCCGGGCGTGGTCAGGACCCGGACCGACGTGGCCCTGCGCGAGCGGGTGGCCCACCGGGTGCTGCCGCTGGTCGAAGCGGTGGGCCGCACGGCGGACGGCACGGGCAGGCCGCAGCCCGGCAGGGCGGAAGCCTCCGGCTGAGCACCTCGGACACCCCGACGGCGGGCACGGCGGCCCTCGCGTCCCCCGCGGGCGCGGCGGACCTCTCGGCCACGGTGGCCCCGGAGGTCCTCCCCGGTGGCCGTCGGGCATGCTGGAGGCCATGAGCTCTCCGCGTGTCCAGGCCCCGGCCGTCCTCCTCGATCTCGACGGCACACTCGTCGACAGCGAGCCGAACTACTACGAGGCCGGGCGCCGGCTCCTCGCGCGGTACGGCGTACAGGACTTCAGCTGGGAGAACCACACGCGCTTCATCGGCATCGGCACCCGCGAGACCCTCACCGTCCTGCGCGCGGAGTACGGAATCCAGGCGCCGGTCGACGAGCTGCTGGCCGCCAAGAACGCCATCTATCTGGAGCTCGCGGGGACATCCACCACCGCCTTCCCCGAGATGCGGGCCCTGGTCGAGCGGCTGCACGGCCGAGGGGTCCCGATGGCGGTGGCGTCCGGTTCGTCCCGGGCGGCGATCGAGGCCACGCTCGCGGTCACGGGACTGTACGCCCACATCCCCGTGTACGTCTCCGCCGAGGAGGTCGCGCACGGAAAGCCCGAACCGGATGTCTTCCTCGAGGCCGCGCGGCGGCTGGGGGCGGAGCCGGCCTCCTGTGTGGTCCTGGAGGACGCCGTCCCGGGCGTCCGGGCCGCACACGCGGCGGGAATGCGCTGCGTCGCCGTTCCCTACGCCGAAACGACCGCGGACGAGGGCGTGTTCCGCAAGGCGGAGCTGCTCTTCCCGGGCGGGCAGGCGGAGTTCACGGCCGACGCGCTCCTCGACTGGCTGGCCGCCGGCTGAGCGGGAACGAGCCGGTCAGAGCCCTGGACTGGCTGGAATCGGCTCCGCGCGGCTGCCCGTGCGTCCGGAGGTCCGGCGGGCGGATATCCTGATCATGCCGCGCACCCGACGCACCGTAAGAGGCGTTTGAGCCCGACGAGGTCACCGACGCGGCAGTTCGGAGCGGGCCACAATTCGAGATTGGTGTGCACAGGTGCTGGTTGCTGGACGGTACCGGCTGATATCCCCCATCGGCCGTGGCGGTATGGGTGAGGTGTGGCGCGCCGCGGACGAAGTGCTGGGGCGCCCCGTGGCCGTCAAGCTGCTGCTGGGCGACCAGGCCGACGCCTCGTCGACCGCGCGTTTCCGCCTGGAGGCACAGACGGCCGCGCGCCTGAGCCACCCTCATCTGGTGGCCGTCTTCGACTTCGGCTCCTGGGAGGACCGCTTCTATCTGGTGATGGAGCTGGTCGAGGGCCGCAGCCTCGGGGATCTGCTGGAGTCCCAGGAGACCGTCCATCCCGAACAGGTGGCGCGTATCGCCGGGGAGGCCGCCGCCGGTCTGGCCGCGGCGCACCGGCAGGGCATCGTCCACCGCGACATCAAGCCCGGCAACCTGATGCTGGACGCCGAAGGGTCGGTGAAGATCGGGGACTTCGGCATCGCGCAGTTCGTCGACGATCCCTCTACGGCGCTGACCACGGCGGGCCACATCGTCGGCACGAGCCTGTACCTGGCTCCCGAGCGGGCCCTGGGCCGTACAGCGGACTCCGCGTCGGACATGTACTCCCTCGGCTGTGTCATCTACCAACTGCTCGTCGGTCAGCCGCCGTTCCGTTCGGACACGGCGACCGCGACGCTCTACCAGCACGTGGACACACCTCCGGTGCCGGTCAGGCAGCGGGGTGCGGACGTCTCCCCCGCCTTCGACTCGTATCTGCTGGGCCTGCTGGCGAAGAAGCCCGAGGACCGGCCGAGCGCACAGCAGGTCTCCGACTGGTTCCGTACGGACGCCTGGCGCGGGCGCCCCGAGCCGCTGCCCCGGCACACGCCCGCCGACCGGCGGTCCGCTCCCCCGGTCGCGTCCGCACCGGCTCAGGCCCCGGGCTCCCCCGCCGCCGGGGGCATGTCGACGTACAGACTTCCGCAGGCCACCGGCCGCAGACGGGCGGCGCCCGCGCCCCGGCCTTCCAGATCGGCGAGCACGCGCCGGATCAGCACGAGTGAGGCCATCCGGCGCCGCCCGCGTGTGGCGAGCGCCGTGGCCGGAACGGTCGCCTTCGTGGCGGCGGTGTACCTGGGGACGATCCTCTTCGCTCCGGACACCGGGGCAGCGGACACCCCGGAGCCCGGGCCCACCCCCACGGCCGGCGTCGGGACGCCGGCCGAGGCCGATCCGGCCGCCGAGCCCGCCCAGAGCGGCGGGCAGGACGACGGCGGTCGGAACGACGGCGGGCAGGACGAGGAGGACGACTGAGCCCCCGGGTCACCAGCGCGAGTGGACCTCCGCGCGGATCCGGCGGTCGTACAGGTCGCGCACCGCGTCCAGCGTGCTCTGCGGCAGTGCCGGAAGCGCGGCGGCCGACGCGTTGGCGCGGGCCTGCTCGACGGAGCGGGCACCGGGGATGACGCTGGTGACGCCGGGCTGCTGGATGATCCAGCGCAGCGCGGTCTGCGCCGGGGTGACGCCCTGGGGAGCGAGCCCCGCGAACTCCGCCGCCGCGGACACCCCGGTCGCGTAGTCGACTCCGGAGAAGGTCTCACCCTGGTCGAACGCCTCCCCGTGGCGGTTGTACGTGCGGTGGTCCTCGGGCGCGAAGACGGTCTCCGCGGTGTACCTGCCGGACAGCAGCCCGGAGGCGAGGGGCACCCGGGCGATGATGCCGACCCCGGCCTCGACGGCGGCGGGCAGCACCTCGTCGAGGGGCTTCAGGCGGAACGGGTTGAGGATGATCTGCACGCTGGCGACACCCGGCCTGGCAATGGCCGTGAGCGCCTCGGCGCACGTTTCGACACTCACCGCGTAGGCGGCGACGCACTGTTCGGCGACGAGGGTGTCGAGTGCGTCGTAGACGGCGTCCGAGGAGTAGACGGCCGTCGGCGGGCAGTGCAGTTGTACGAGATCGAGGGTGTCGACGCCGAGATTGGCGCGCGACCGGTCGTTCCAGGCGCGGAAGTTGTCCAGGACGTAGTTCGCGGGAACCTGGTCGGCACGTCGTCCCATCTTCGTGGCGACGAAGACGTCCGCGTCCGGCCGGTCCTTCAGATAGCGGCCGATGAGCTGTTCGCTGCGGCCGTCGCCGTAGACGTCCGCGGTGTCGAAGAAGGTGACTCCGGACTCGACGGCGGCGTCCAGGACGGCGAAGGCGTCGGCCTCCCGCACCTCACCCCAGTCCCCGCCCAGCTGCCATGTGCCCTGTCCGACGACCGATACGTCACGGCCGGTCCTGCCGAGTGTGCGCTGCTCCATGCGGATCATGCTACGTCGGCGAGCGCGGCCGGCGGCGGGCCCGCTCCACCGCTCCTCGCGGTCGCGTGGGCGGGGAGTCCTCGTCGCGGGGCCGCGGGGTAGCCGTCGTGACGGGTCGCGCGGACACGCCGACGGGGCCGGCGGTGGTGTACACCGCCGGCCCCGCCCCCGTGCTCAGTCGCCGGTGGTCACGCGGACGTAGTCGACCACGAGTTGCTGCGGGAAGGTGGTGCTGCCGTCCGGGTCTCCCGGCCAGTAGCCGCCGACCGCGAGGTTCAGGATGAGGAAGAACGGCTTGTCGAAGAC